>JBATHQ010000735.1:0-5869 GCA_049667005.1 Psychromonas sp. | reverse complement strand
TGTCTGTTGCGCAAAGTTAGTTTGTGGTGCTGAGGGCAGTGCTTGTCCCGAAATCAAAGGCAGGCTATGCACGTCAATAGTACCAAACTGGCTACTGAAGGTAAGTGATGTATTGCCACCCTGCTGCTGGCTTATACCGCCGATGTTATGGTTTAGCGTGTCATAGACTGATACTTGTCCATTTAATTCAACCGCTAATCGATTAGGGAAGATCGCGTAGCGAATATTATTTTGCGCGCCGCTGCTGAACGGACTGCCCAGATCACTCGGCCACCATTGATTGCTACCGGGCGTGCCCGCAGGGATAACCGGAAAGATCTGATTATTACTCAGTATATTGGCTAGTTCATTGCATAAATTATCAACGGTGTTTTTCAGGCCGTTGTTAAACATATCGCCGACCATTGTCATTCCGCCGCGCATCCACTGTCCGGATCCACCAAGTTCCGGGCAGTTGAATTGAGCCATTGAGCCGCCACCATTATTAACCGCAACTAACATGTGAACCACTGCATCGTGGCTTAATGCATAACGCGACGCTATTTCGTTGACGAGATTCTCACCAACATTTGTTAGCTTTTGCATAAGAAAATATCCTATTAGGTAAATTGAGTTGATTTTATAAATCCGAAGAAAACGGATGATTACATGCACTATGTTAAGTATTGAGAATTGTGAAAAAATGATCCGGCAATAGCACCCATACAGTATATTTGATCTCAACAGGGCTGCCAGTTTTAGGATGACTGTATTGCTCAAAAATATGCCTTATAATAGCATGATTGTTAACCTTATTCGCTGCTTTATTGTGAACTATTTGTTATCTACCCAAGCTACGTCAAGATGAGGTTTATTGTATCTGCCTGGATAAGCGAATTTCCATCACAATCAGGTCTCCTGCCCTTGTCTTTTATATAGGAACAGATACGGAGGCGGAACAGATGCCGAGGTTGTTGGTGGTTTTATTTTTAGGCAGACAGTGAGTCGCTAGCAATTACCTTTTAATGAATCTAACCCTCTGTTTTGCATATCTAAGCGTATTTTTAATATTTTTTGACAGATATCGGTAAGGAGATTAGATTGCTTTGTAATTAACGTTCTTTTTTCATACTAATCTGTTAAATTGAGAAATCTCCGATGCGAGTTAACTTTTTTTAGGGTATTACGGCGCTATTTTAGTGCACCTGTTGCACCATCGGTAAATTTAACATCCTGTTAACGCAGCCTTAGCAGGGTTAATATCCATCAAATTAGCGTGTTTAGCCTATCAATTAGGCTAAAATTTTATTTTATTATGCTTGAACTAAGTGGAATAAATATTGCAAGTACAATTGACGCCAAGTGACATTTTCAGTGTTATTTATATGGCTGCACATTATTAAAGGGGAATTAGTTAATGACAATTACAGTAGGTATTTCACATCATACTGAGTATAAATATGATCGTTTGGTTAACATGGGGGCGCATATATTCCGTTTACGTCCTGCGCCGCACAGCCGCACTAAAATTAAAAGCTATTCTTTGAAAATAATACCTGAAGATCATTATATCAATTGGCAGCAGGATCCTTTTGGTAACTACCAGGCCAGGGTGGTATTTAATAAACCGACCAAAGAGTTTAGTTTTACCGTAGATTTGGTCGCTGAGATGACCGTCATTAACCCTTTTGATTTCTTTTTAGAGGAATACGCAGAAGAGTTCCCCTTTAATTATGATTCTGTCACTAAAGCAGAACTCTCGCCTTACTTAAAAAAACGTAAAGCCAGCCAAAAAATGCTCGATTTGATTGCTTCTGTGCAACCCAAAGAGCCGCTTAGAAGTGTTGATTTTTTAGTTGCTGTTAATCAGGTTATTTATAAACTGATTAGTTATGGTATTCGATTAGAGCCCGGCGTACAAAGTGCAAATGAAACGCTGAATAAAAAGACCGGATCATGCCGTGATTCTGCCTGGCTATTAGTACAACTGTTCCGTCATTTGGGATTGGCTGCGCGATTTGTTTCCGGTTATTTAATTCAATTAACTTCCGATCAAAAATCATTAGATGGTCCAAGTGGTCCCGAAGAAGATTTTACTGACCTGCATGCCTGGACTGAAGTATATATTCCTGGTGCCGGTTGGATTGGACTTGATCCGACCTCTGGTTTATTTGCCGGAGAGGGGCATATTCCGTTGGCCTGTACACCTGAGCCAAGCTCGGCTGCGCCGGTTACCGGGGGAATAGATAAATGTGAATCTGAATTCAGTTTTTACAATAAGGTCACCCGCGTACATGAAGATCCGCGTGTTACCAAACCTTATTCAGAGGTACAGTGGACGGCAATTAACCGCTTAGGGCAGCAAGTTGATAATGTCTATGAAGAGCAGGGTATTCATTTAACCATGGGCGGAGAGCCCACTTTTATCTCCATTGATGATATGGATCATCCGCAATGGAATATAGATGCAGACGGTAAAGAAAAAAGGGTATTGGCGCAAAATTTATTTTTGGAAATGAATAAAGTCTTTACCAAAGGTGGTTTTACCCATTACGGACAGGGTAAGTGGTATCCCGGCGAACCTTTACCGCGCTGGCAGTACGCTTGTTACTGGCGTAAAGATGGTGTTCCGTTGTGGCAGGACGTGACGCTGTTAGCTGATCCCAATAAAGATTATAAATTAGATCATAACCATACGCAGAAATTTGCAGAAGCCCTGTGTAACACTCTGGGCTTGGATACGGCTGCATTGACCACTGCTTATGAAGATATCCTCTACCATCTTTGGCAGGAGGCCTCTTTACCGATAGAAATATCACCTAAACAGCCCGAATTACTGCATGCGATGAGCCGTAAAGGACTACTGGCAAAAATGGAACAGGGGATAGAAAAGCCTGTGGGTTATGTCTTACCCCTGAAATGGAATGATGGCAAAAATTGCTGGCAGTCATGTACTTGGGAATTTAAACGCGGACATTGTTTCTTATTACCGGGAGAGTCTCCTTTGGGTTACCGCCTTCCCTTAGACAGTCTTGGATGGGAAGATAATATTATCGACCGCGACCCCTTTGATATTCCGCTGGATTTTGTTACCCCGCCGAAATTGAAAAAAGGGTTTATCGGTAAAGAGATGGTTAAAACGGCACTTGTTCTGGAAGTCCGGGAAGGACGAATGTATGTATTTATGCCTCCCATCAGCCATTTTGAACAGTATATCGCTTTATTAAATTCTATCGAGTCTGTTGCTAAAGAGCTCGCTATCCCTGTGGTGATCGAGGGATACAGTCCGCCAAAAGATAGTCGTGTTGAAAAATATGCAGTGACCCCGGATCCGGGTGTAATAGAAGTTAATATTCATCCGTCTACCTCCTGGAATCAGTTAGTAGAAAGAACGACGACTCTGTACGGCTTAGCAAAACAGTGCCGTTTAGGCACCGATAAGTTTCTCGCTGATGGTCGCCATACCGGTACCGGCGGTGGTAATCATGTAACATTAGGCGGCGCAACACCGGATCAAAGTCCGTTCTTACGCCGACCTGATATTTTAAGAAGCTTTATTACTTACTGGCAACACCATCCGGGGCTATCTTATCTGTTTTCCGGTCTGTTTATCGGCCCGACAAGTCAGGCACCACGCGTTGATGAAGCACGCGATGAAGTGTTATATGAACTGGAAATCGCTTTTTCACATATGCCTAAAGGTGAGGTGCTTGAGCCCTGGTTGGTTGACCGGTTACTGCGTAATCTGTTGGTCGATTTAACCGGTAACACGCATCGTGCAGAATTTTGTATCGATAAGTTGTACTCTCCTGACTCAGCAATGGGCCGCTTAGGTATTGTTGAATTTAGGGGCTTTGAAATGCCGCCTCATTCACAAATGAGTTTGGTGCAGATGCTATTGCTGCGTACTTTACTAGCCTGGTTCTGGGATCAGCCTTACCACAAACAGCTGGTGCGTTGGGGTACTGAATTACACGATAAGTTTTTATTACCGCAATATGTTGAAAATGATCTGGCTGAAATTTGCCGCGATCTGCAGCAGGCCGGTTTCAATTTCCAGTTAAATTGGCTTAATCCCTTTTTCGAATTCAGGTTTCCTGTCTGTGGTACGCGTGAACTGGATAACATCGTATTAGAGCTAAGAACCGCTATTGAACCCTGGCATGTATTGGGTGAAGAAGCAACCGGCTCGGGCACGGCAAGATACGTTGATTCATCCTTAGAAAGGGTGCAAATCAAAGTTCAGGGAATGGTTGGTGATCGTTATATCATCACCTGTAACGGGCGCAGAGTGCCGCTTAAGTCAGTCAACGCGCAAACTAAAAATGAGATGGTGGCGGGTATTCGTTACCGAGCCTGGCAGCCGCCCACCGCGTTACATCCGACCATTGGCGTTCATGCACCACTGGTGTTTGATCTTATTGATACCTGGTCCGGACGTTCTATAGGCGGGTTTGTTTATCATGTCAGCCACGCGGGTGGACGTAACCCTGAGACTGCACCAATCAATGCATTTGAAGCGGAAGGGCGCCGAATTGCTCGATTCTGGGAGCATGGGCATACTCCGTCGTTATTAGCATCGGCACAGCCTATGTGGACAGCTTCTGCGGTTAAACACAGTTTTCAACAAACCGAAGCTGTCAGTGATTTTGTTTTTCCTGAAGAGGAAAGCATTAATCAGGATTATCCCCATACATTAGACTTACGTCGCCAACCTACCTTTAAATAGAACTTATGCCACCCTGATTATCGTCAGGGTGGCATAATTTAAATATTTTCCATCACAGTTATCTGATATAACAGTAAATGTTTGTTTATCTTTGCTATAACATGGAGTAATAGTTAGCTTGTATAAAAGAAACCACACTATGTCTGAATTACCCATATGGCTCTCTTCCTATTTAAATGGCCTGCATGTGCATGACGAAGTCGCCAATCACAGCGGTCTGCATCCGGAACATTGGGATACCTTGTTCAATCGTCTGGCCAATCTCTCGGCCAAAGATATCAGCAGTCGTGCCACTGAAATCAATCAATTACTGCAAAACAGCAGTATTAAGCATGACAGTGATCAGCAGTGGCATCTCGATCCCTTACCTTTTATGTTCTCGAAAGCCGATTGGGCTTTAATTGAAGCGGGTGTAAAACAGAGAACCCAGTTGTTAAACAGAGTGCAGCAGGATATCTATAGCGATCAAAAACTGGTGATGGACGGACTGATTCCGGCTCAACAATTATATCGCGATAATAATTACCTGCGTGAAGGTTTTAGTCTGCCGGCAAAAGATTTAAAGTTGTTTTTTACGGCGCTCGATGTTTACCGGGATCCATCCGGTAAATTTAAAGTGCTGACGGATCATTGCCAGTGTCCATTAGGCCTGGGCTTGCTGCTTGAAAGCCGCATTATAGCCCGGCGTGTTATGGCAGAAGAGTTTGCTGAATGCGGTGTTCAGGAAATTAAACATTTTCTGCAGCTATTTCAGGACAATGTCAATGAATACAGCAGTAATATGGATGATCCGCGCATTGTTATCCTGACCAAGGGCGCGGATGATCCTAACTATAATGAACATGCTTTTTTATCCACCTATTTCGGTTATACCCTGGTACAAAGTGCAGACTTGACCGTGCGTAACGGACAAGTGTGTTTAAAAACCTTGCAGGGTTTAGGAAAAATTAATGTCATTATTCGCTGGTTGCCGGATCGGATCATCGATTCATTAGAGCAAACCGAGTATTCAGTACATGGTATTCCCGGTTTATTACAAGCGGTGCGGGCAGGCTCGGTCAAAGTAATAAACCCTTTTGGCAGCGGCGTATTAACGTCGACCGCGATCAAGTGTCATTTAGCAAAATTATCCACTCACCTTTTAAATGAACCCTTAATACT
>JBATHQ010000734.1:0-2089 GCA_049667005.1 Psychromonas sp. | reverse complement strand
ATATTTTTAACCCGCGACGATCAAGACCATGACAAGCTGACTATTTGGGAAGAAAAAATTAAGGCCAAATTCCCCAATAGCACTAATGTCGCTTTTTCTGCCCCTTTCTGCCTTGAAATAATGCATGTCGGTGTTTCCAAGGGGCATGCCCTTGAGACGATAGCTAAAATGAAAGGTTATCAGCTGAAAGACTGTATCGCTTTTGGCGATGGCATGAATGATTTAGAAATGCTGACCATGGCAGGCAAAGGTCTGGTTATGGGGGGCGCGCATCATAAAGTAAAAATGGCACTGCCTGAACATGAAGTTATCGGCCATTGTGATGAGCAGGCTGTCGCACATTATCTACTCAAGCACCTGATTAAAAAATAAAAGGATGATTAAACGATCTCTTTTACCGTGATCTTATTTCTACCGTGCATTTTTGACTGGTAAAGTAATTGGTCGATTTCACGGTAAATAGAAGAGCTGTCAGATTGACTATTGATATGATTAATATTACCCAGACCAATGGAAATAGTCAGGTAGGGAGAGACTCTGGTGTTAGCGGCAGTTATTTTTAAATTTTCAATATTAGCTTTCAACTTATTTACGAGCAGCAATGCATCGGATGGTGAATTGCATTCAAACAACAGCGCAAACTCTTCACCGCCGACGCGAAAGATATAATCATTTTTTCTGCTTATCGTCTGCCTGATTGCACTGGAAACTTTCTGCAGAGCAATATCTCCCGCAGCATGACCATAGGTATCGTTGTAACATTTAAAAAAATCAATATCTAATAGTGCAAAAGAAAATGCCTGCTTGCAGCGAGATAGTGAGGCAATTTTTTGTTCAAAGACATCTTCAAAATATCTTCTATTATATAATCCGGTTAGCCAGTCGGTGATACTGACCTCATTTAATGCCGTGTTTATTTTATCTAGCTCAATTAAGGTGTTTTTATATTGACTGACATCGAGCATCACCCCGACCAGCCCCAAAATTTTATTATCGACAACCAGCGTTGATTTATAAAAGTGATAATACCGTTCAATACCATCTGCACATTTTACCTTTGCTTCGTAGCTCTGTTGCGACATTTTTTTTAAAAGTTCAGCATCTTTTTGATAATAGATATCGGCATTTTTTTTAGGGATCAGATCAGGCAGATCGTAAAGTGATTTACCTGTTATTATCTCTTTATCAACACCTAAAATGGTTTTTGAAAAAGCATCATTACAGTGCTGGTATATCCCATCCATATCTTTGTAAAACATCGGGCTTGGAATAATGTCAAATAAGGTTTTTAAGAAAACATGACTGACCTTCTGATCTTCTTTTAATGTTTCAAAAAGAGCAAGTTTTGTCTCTAACTGCGCTATTTTATTTTCTAGCATTTCGTAGCTAGGCTTTCGGCTCATCGTTAGAAATCTCCACTAAACATTAATTAGATTATGCAATAAAAACAGTATGTTATATAACACTTAAAGAAATAATATTTTAATTCTTTAAGCCCCCCTAAGCAAGGTATTGTTTTATTTCCACCACTAGAATGTGAGCTAATCGGCTGATTTTGCTTGAAAAAATACTAACGAACAGGATTGTTAACTGCATTCTAGAAAAGGAAAACCATTAATGATGAAAAAGAATAAATGAGGTGTTCAAGTATTGCGCAGGCAATAAAAAACCCTGCTGAGTGGTTAAGCTCAACAGGGTTATTCATTGGCGGAGAACAAGAGATTCGAACTCTCGAAGGGTTGCCCCTTACACACTTTCCAGGCGTGCGCCTTCAGCCACTCGGCCAATTCTCCATAAACTTTTGCTTTAGTGCCTAAAAAACGGTGTTTAGACTCATGATACATATTTACTATAACATGATTACAGACCACATTATAACATTTAAAATCAATATATTAGGTCGTTCTGGTTGGCATCAAAATAGACGCTGACGGTCACTACGTTACCCATGCACACTTTTCAGTGTGTGTTCCTTTAATAATGCGAACAAATCATTAGTTGCTTGATTATATTGCTAAAGCGGGGCGCATCATAATGAACTCCCCTCATAAAATCAACTAGTAATGACAATTTTATTGAGATTAATTAA
>JBATHQ010000733.1:0-5295 GCA_049667005.1 Psychromonas sp. | reverse complement strand
GGACTATACGTTGAACTCTCCCCGACGAGCTTGTTTCGGTTTGTCCAAAGGCGCTTTATAGCCAACTTCCAAACAGCATAACTATTCATTTTTATTATTGAAAATGGTTAGGCTATCTTTGCACGCTTGGGAGTTTTCGAGCGTGCCTTCCTCGCTTGGAATCGGGAATTAGCGAGCGTTAATGTTTTTACTAACTGAGGGGCTTCGGGGCACATAGTGCCTTAGAGTTACAGCTTTAAAGTTTGATAATTTTCACCAGCAAATTCCGCCTTTCTCTATTATGCTTTTGCCCTTTTCTGGCTTAGAGCCGTTACTCACTCACGTCATGCTCGTATCGGTTTGCCATAGATTTGCTAATGTGATGAATAGGAGTGTTTTTCACTTTGAAACAACTTACTACACTTGATTTTAACATAAATGTTTTTCCATCTTTTAACTGGATGCTAAGGCGCCGAAGCCCCCATAATCTGCTGATTTGAACTGAACCAATATTTTAAAATAACAACCACCTGCATTTTAATTAATTTATTCCGTTCCTCATCCATAACTATCATCACAATATTTTCAATTACTATTCGTCAGCTTTTACAACTCTAAATATATATGCTTTGGTATTCCTTGATGATAACCAAAACCAGGATTCAGCAAGTTAACACCACAAAGTTCATCAACGTGGGATATTGGATCATGAATATGCCCGCAGAGAATATACCTAGGTCTTAACAATCCATTCTTTATATCAGAAAAAAGGTCTTCACATCCATAATCCCCGTTGGGGCCTACAGACACTTTTGTTTTGGCTGGAGGTACATGGCGAAGTAAAATATCACATTTTCTGTATTTACTTAAGTCGTTAGAAAGGTAAGAGGTACATCCGAATGTAATACCATTTATTTCGTGTATAGCACCATCTAAGTATCCACCACTTATGCTTACATTATTTAGCCAGACTGATTCACCGAAGGTACTATTTTCATATTCAAAGTCAGCTTCTATATCGTCAATATTAAACAGTTCATCTAATGAAATATCATTAATATTTTGTTCTTCTACATCATGATTTCCAGAGCAAAGAAATACGGGTTTTTCTAATGAGTTTAGAAATTTAATAATCCAGCTAATTTGTTCAGAGAGGGGGAATTTAGCTTTGCTAGAGAGATCAACGAAATCACCTGTTAAGCAAATTACATCACAAGTTTCTTGTTGCTCTTTTATCCAGTAAAAAATTTTCTGATCAAAGTGCAAATCAGACAGATGTAAAATCCTCATACATGCCTCTCTATAAAAATAAATACATTACGAATGGTTTTTTACTGCGGCATCTTCACTCAATTAATTTGTATTTAGGGGATGTTTTTATAAATACACTTACCCCTTCAAATCAGGCTCTCATAATTAGTTCGAAAGCCATTGAAATTGGAGTTCCAGCCGAAGAAAGTAAAATTATTTTATCTCTATATTGCGGCATATCGGCAGGCTTTACCTCATAGTTAACTTTGTTTAACTTCCAATATTTTGACATAATCTGTTTTGCAACTTTAGGGGATTTTTCCTGTTGATCAAATGCATCTTTAATTTCATCACTAGTAAAACCTTTACTTGAAATATTTTTCTTATTGAAGGTTTCTGTTCTTCCAAATACACCATGGTTGTCACCACGATGTACATTTTCACTGCCATCACTAGTTACTACAAGGTAATTGGGGGCATGCCCCTCCCCCGTTTCTCCAAAAAAAACAACAGTATCGGGATGTTCATCCATATTATTTAAAACATGAAATAAATAATCCAATTGCTTAATAGTCTTCAAAGAATCAATCGTATTATAATTTAACTTATTCATATGGTTACCTTTAAATTTATTAACAATAAAAATCTGACACTGTAGCAAAAGTTTTACTTTTGGTAGTATCCACCAGTTTTGAAAATATTTTTTTCATTTGATAATAATTTTTTGGGAGTTGGCTTTTCTAAATATCCTTGGAGGATCATGACTTCTCTGATCATCCTACCTACCCATCTACGAAAATTATCTTGTTTTATATCCTCTTCAAATTCTTTGATCAATCCTGATTGAACTCCTTCCAAGGCAGGGCGAGATAATTCAGTCGCAGTAAGCATTCGGATTACATTGTCATGACTATTTAAGAATTCAAAAAGTTTTCTGTATGTCTCTGAGTTTTTGAATGTGCTGTACGAGTTATTATAATAATCATTCATAGTGTCACCCTGTATATTATGGAAGATATTGGAAATATACAGCCACAAGTGGCATATGTCAAATTTGCTATATGCCTTTTTACCAAAGTATTTAGATAAGGATAATTAACTGATCTTAAAATATGGAGGAAAAATGTGTTTCATTGAATCTAATCAGCTGTATTTAGGAGTCGCTTAAAAAAATAAAAACAAGACGCTTTGGAGCGAGGGATATAGCATCCAACGCTCGCTTGGGAGAAAGCGATCGTTGTGTCAATAGCGAAACATTGATGATATTACAATTCGCTCGGAGGGTGTTTGCGAGTTGGCCTTCTATCTAGGAATGGGCATCATAAAGCGTCTTATAAATCACAATCACCAACATTTTTTAGACTAATCAAACCTTTTTATTATCTTATTGCTTATTTACAAAATAACATTAACAGATTGAAAGATAAATTAAACAACGACCCATTAAAATGGATTATAAGAATTGAGTAGCCAAGAGATACTTTCCTACTACAGAGATTGCTATAAAGAAGATAGTGCCGATCTCAACCTATGGAATCTGAATAAGCTTAAAAAAGAAGATTGCTTGATTTTAGAAGGGCAGGATGAATTGGGGTCAGGCTTTCTCCCTCGTCTGCCTATCCCAGAAGATTTTGCGCAACAAATGAGCAAGCGAGTTGAAGTTTACCAACGGGAACGTGTTTTATTGTATGTAAGCTTCATTGTTGTTGGCAAAATCGAAATAAAAGGAGAAGTAAAGCAGGTCGTTTCACCTCTATTATTTAATGAGGCCGTGATCGAGAAAGATCAGTCTGGCTATTACTTTTCGGTGAATCAACAAATACCCGAGGTCAATGAATCATTAACTCAACTATTGATGCCGGAGAGCCAAGGTACACCAAACCTGCACGATGCTACCGATATCCAATCCGCATCCATCTGGACTGCATGGCTTAAAGATAGTCCTCTGCAATTAGATTTACTCGGATTGCTTAATTTCCCAAATCTTGCTAATTCCGATGATATTAAAAAAGCATTAAGAGCAACAAAGCCGACATTATTACCTGCATCTATGCTTGTTTTTGTTGAGAGATCAACAAGTAGTCGTGGTGTTCTTCACGAATTAGAAGAAATAATTGCAGCAAAAAAGTTATCTGCACCGCTTACTAATTTATTCACCACTTCAGAGCTAACCGGTACGGCCAAAGCAGTAAAATATGATTATTTACCCGGTCTGCTTTCAACGCCGCAAAAAAAGATAATTTCTATTGCTGCCAATGCCCAGCTAGGTTGTGCTTATGGGCCTCCCGGTACGGGTAAAAGCTATACTATAGCCGCAATTGCGGCGGAGCATATGGCAAGAGGTGAGTCCGTTCTCATTGTTGCCAACAACGATGCTGCTTTAGACGTCATTGCCAATAAACTCGATGTTGATTTTGGCTTAAGTGATGTATCAATCCGTGCCGGTCAAAAAGAGTTTCTAAAACAGTTAAAAAATTACATTGCAGATTTACTGGCTGGATTTTTTTCCGGCGAACTAGAAAAAGATCCTCTGCTATTTGAATCGGAGTTAAGAAATCTCAATGGCTCGCTAAACCGCTTGGAAGTACGCTTTGTTAAATTCTGTCATAAGGCTATGGTTAGAGGGCAGCGATTGAAGCGAGTGGAACAAAAAGAATCGCAATGGATGAAACGTATCTACCTCGCTATAGCACGCGGTGGCATTGAGCAATTGACCAAGCAGTGGAGCGCTTTAAATGAAATCAATAACCAGCACCTTGAGAGAGAAACACTAGCAGGTAATTATCTAAGTGCGCTGAAAAATCGAAACCTAAAAACACTGGTTGAAACAAAAAGAAAGTCACTACAAGCTTTTAATAAAGCGATACGCAGTAGAACCTCCAAAAGGCAATTTGAGTTATTTGATGACATTGAGTATTCAGCACTGCTTTGTGCCTTTCCTGTATGGTTAGTTAGCTTAAATACACTGCATAGAGTACTGCCTTTAAAACCAGAGATGTTTGATTTGGTTATTATTGATGAGGCAACTCAATGTAATATCAGTAGTAGTTTACCCGCATTTTATCGAGCCAAAAGAGCTATGGTAGTCGGTGACACTAAACAGTTAAGACATTACTCCTTTTTAGCTAAGCGCAAAGAATCTCAGCTAATGTCGAAAAACAACCTAACTTCGGGCTTAAATGGTGTTGTAAGTTACCGCGACAATTCGATATTAGACTTAACCTTAAATGCGCTTAGTAGTCATGAACAACTTGCATTTTTGGATGAACATTTTAGAAGCAAGCCTGAGCTAATCCATTTTAGTAATAAGCATTTTTATCAACATAAATTAAAAATAATGCAGCATAGGCCCTGCACAAGCAGCGGACATTTGCATGTTCATCGCGTAAGTGGCGTGCGTGATAAATCGGGTATTAATCACCTTGAAGCGACTAAAGTAATTGAGTCTATCCGTGAATTGATTCGAGAAGATGCTATTACTGGCATTAATCATAGCATTGGCATTATTTCCCCATTCAGAAATCAAGCTGAATATATTACTAAAGAGGTTGAGTGCAGTTTTAGTGAATCCGAAATAAGTCAGCATAAAATTCGTGTAGCAACCCCTTTTGGATTTCAAGGTGAGGAAAGGGATATTATGCTTATCTCTTTTTCTGTGGATAATGATAGCAAAAGAGCCGCTGTTTATCTTAATAAGGCTGATGTATTTAACGTAACCATCACTAGAGCGCGTCAACAACAACTGTTATTTATATCGATAGATGAAACTCAATTGCCGGAGCATAATTTATTAAGGCGATATTTGGGCTCTATTAATGAGTTTGAAGCGCAGCATTCAATTAGTTCCGACCTGGATGAATTTCAAAAAAACGTTATTAATTCACTAAAGGATTTTGATATAGAGACTTGGCCTGGCTATTCAATCGCCGGGACAGAGATAGATATCTTGTGTCGTTATAAAGGGCAATATTTAGCAATCGACCTTATTGGTTATCCCGGTCCCCGGGCTGATTTTTTTGAATTCAATACCTATAAGTTGTTTAAAAGAGCTGGCGTTGAAGTACT
>JBATHQ010000732.1:0-2091 GCA_049667005.1 Psychromonas sp. | reverse complement strand
CCCAGCATTTTGATTTAACCGAGCAACGGGCGAAGGAGTTGATCCGGGAGATGAATATCGCATTGCCTGGTTATTTAGTACCGCGCTTAAGCAGGGAGATCGCAGGCCAGAAAAGCAAAACACTGATATGCGTAAATTAGAATATTTCACTGATAGGTTCAGCATTAATTCGCTATAATTGTTTAAAAAAGGGGAGAATAAATGAATAAAGAAAATGTGATTAAACAGTTACAAGAAAATATAAAGATCATCTACCATCGCGCTGTCGATGCAGATAAGATACTGGAGCAGTTACGCCAGCAGAAAAAAGCGGGATTTGCACAGATATTTGCTAATGATAGTGCCTTTAAAAACCATTCCACCACCTTCTTGCCCTATGTAGAAGAGCTGGCCGCGGATCTGCAGGCTATTCAAACGGACAGTGAGGATCATTACAAAACCCTTATTCCGGCACTGGTCGTTAAAATTGAGTTACTGTTTAAAACCCTTCAGGCTTTTAAAGACAATTTAAAAGACTAACCATAAATCTGTGCATAACCCGTTATACCCAAACGACTTCAGGATGAAAACTCAGAAGTGGGATGGGTATAATAAGGTTAATTGTTATGGCAGCACATAAACGGGATGCCTTTCACCGACATCTTCTGCTTGAATATTGATTATCTCAAAACAACCCTCTTCAGCATCAGAAGAATGACAATCCGGATCGTCAGGATCATAACAAGACTCACTGTCGATTAAGAAATATGAGCAATTTTTTTCGTTGTAGCCCTGACCGATAAACTCTTCCAATGCAGGAAGCTCGGTATAGGGAAGAATAGATTGCAGATGTCGATAGGCATCTTTTTCCGATGCAAACTCATCCCATAACTCGTCAGGAATCGCAGCCGCACTCTGTTTTTGATGTTTCCATATTGCATACGTAGTTGTCATATTCACCTCTCCAGTAAACAACACCGGGTTATAACAAATGTTGTTCAATATAATGGCGACAATTAATTTAGATAGTTACCCTATTAACTGCCATATCAATATTTAACTTGCTTAAAACGGTTAAAAGCGAAGTGTATTCACTCCGCTAACATTCCTGCTCAAGCTATTTAAAATTATTTCCAGTATTTGTTGATTTCAGCTTTTAATGCCGCCGCCGTCTCCTGACCTTTTGCTCCGGCAAGTGCTCGGCCTGCGATAAAGGTTTTAGCATTAATACCTTCAAAAAGATAAATCTCTTCCGGTACAATGCCGCCGGTTATCGATAACTCCAAACCGAGTGCAGATAATTCGCGCATTTTTTTAATATCTTCCTCGGTCCAGCCGATACCCGCTAATTCTGCATCCCGAGAACGATGGTAAATAGCTTGTTTAATACCTAAATCCACCCAAGCTTGCGCATCTTTCATGGTCCAGTTACCATAAATTTCAATTTGAATTTCACCATTATATTTGTCTGCGACCTCTTTACAGACAGTAATAGTGGCAATATGCGCGGCGGCAGAAACCGTTAGCCAGTCAGCACCCGCTGAAAAGGCCATTTCCGCTAAAATAGCGCCGCCATCGGTGGTTTTCATATCACAAGCAATAATATGATCCGGGTGATTGGCGCGAAGGGTCCGTACCGCCTGCATCCCTTCGGCAAAGGCTAAAATAGTACCTACTTCAATAACATCGACAAAACTTTCAACGTTGCTGGCAACCTTAACAGCAGATTGAAGATCAGTTTGGTCAAGGGCGATTTGGATCATTGGTTGTGTCATTTTATATTCCTCAACATGTAAGCTAAAATTAATTACTTTGCAGTTTGTCCGTAATATGCGCCGCTACCGTGTTTACGGTTATAGTGTTTATCTGATAATTCGCTCTGCAGTTTTATGTCCGCGTTTAAGCTGCGAGTTGCAATTGCCATCGCGGCAACCTCCTCCAGCACGACCGCGTTATGCACCGCATCAACACTGTCTTTTCCCCAGGAAAATGGCGCATGCCCGGTAATAATTGCACTCGGTACCGCATTGGCATCAATGCCCCGCTTAGCAAACTCTTCAATAATCACTAAACCAGTATTTTTTTCATAATCCGATGCAATCTCTGCTGCCG
>JBATHQ010000731.1:0-2363 GCA_049667005.1 Psychromonas sp. | reverse complement strand
ATGGAGGAATGCAGTAAGGGGGTTGTTCATGATTAGCCCTCCTGATATCTTTTTAACAGCGCATTATTGATTTAACGATGAGCACGCTTATTGCTGTTATCCCTTTAAGAGTAGACTAATAATTCGCTGTTGTACTCGAAAGAGGAGCAGACTCGCGGCAGGAACTGGACTAATCTAAAGAGGAGCAAAATATTCCTTTAAATGAGCAAATGGCGGTCGATGATCTGCACATAAGTTAAACAGGTAAGTTAAACAGGGGGCACCTTTGAAGCAACGATATCAGATCAGTGTTCAGGGACGAGTACAAGGCGTTGGTTTCAGGCCCTTTGTTGCGGTCACAGCCATTAAACTGAATTTATCCGGTTGGGTTCGTAATATCAGGCAGTCGGTGTTGATAGAAGTGGAGGGTGAGCTGGGACAGACGAAAATATTTTTGCAGCAACTACAGGCAGATGCTCCGGCGGTTGCCAGGATAGAGCAGCTTAATAAAAAACAGATTAGTAATAAAGGTGACAGTGGATTTCAGATCTTAGCCAGCAGCGGCGAGAATCAAGGCGAGGTGAGCATCTCGCCGGACACCGGCATTTGTGAAACCTGTCAAAACGAGCTTTTTTCCGCGGATAACCGCCGTTACCGCTATCCTTTTATCAGTTGTACTCAATGCGGCCCCCGTTACAGTATTCTTAAAGCCTTACCCTTTGATCGTAATAATACTACCTTAAATGCCTTTCCAATGTGCGCAGCGTGTTCACTGGAGTATCAAAATCCTGGCGATCGGCGTTTCCATGCGCAGGGGATTAACTGCGCGAAATGTGGCCCGCAGATTAGCTATGTCACCCCGCAGGGGGAAACGGTTGCCGAAAAGGAGGAAGCATTGAACCGTACGATTGCCGAACTTAAAGCGGGGAAGATCCTTGCCATTAAAGGATTAACCGGGTTTCATATTGTGCTCGATGCGACTAATCATGAAACGGTGTTGCGCTTGCGCGAGAGAAAAAAACGGCCGACAAAACCCTTTGCGCTGATGTACCCGCAATTGTCACTGGTCGAAGCGGATTGCCGGGTAACAGAGCAGGAAAAAATATTGTTAAGCAGCGAGACTGCGCCAATCATATTGCTCGAAAATAAGCATAACAACTTTTCTCTCAGTCCGGCCATTGCGCCCGATAATCCCTATTTAGGCGTTATGCTGCCTTATACGCCGCTGCATCAGCTTATTTGCCGGGCGCTTAATAAACCGCTGGTTGTGAGCAGTGCCAATCGCAGCGGTGAGCCGGTTTGTTGTGATAACCTACAAGCGCTTGAGCAGTTGCGGCAGTTGGTGGATGGTTTTGTTATGCACGATCGGGAAATTTATCAGGGGTTGGATGACTCGATTGTCAAATTTGTGAACAATGAACCCATGCTGTTAAGGCGTGCTCGCGGTTATGTGCCGGACTATCTGCCCTTAGAAAAAGAGTTTCCTGCGATCATTGCGCTTGGCGGACAACTGAAAAACAGCATCGCCCTAAGCAAAGGAAGGCGTCTTTATCTAAGTCAATACATTGGCGATCTTGAAAATATCGCAGCAGTGGAGCGTCATCAGAAAATAAAAAAAATCATGCTCAGCTTGTTTGCTGTTCAACCTGATATTGTTGCCTGTGATTTACATCCTGATTATGTAACCACGCAACTCGCCAACGAGTCAGGCCTGCCTGTGGTTGCTACCCAGCATCATCTCGCTCACCTCTACGCGGCGATGGTCGAACATCAACTACATGAGCAGGCCTTTGCTGTGGTTTGGGATGGCAACGGTTATGGGCAGGATGGCAGTTTGTGGGGAGGAGAGTTTATCGCAGTGGATGATCAGAAGGTGCACAGGGTCGCCACTTTTTTACCTTTCAAATTACCCGGCGGTAGTGCCGCAATAAAAGAGCCGCGGCGGGTAGCTATTGCTCTTTTATATGAAATTTATGGTGCAGAGTTTATTGCTATAGAGCGAATTAGATCATTATCTCCTCTTCCATTAGCGACGATAAAGCAGTTGTTGAAGATGCTCTCCAATAGTATCAACAGCCCCTTAACCAGCAGCGCTGGGCGTTTATTTGATGGCCTTTCCAGTTTGTTAAATTTTATACAAATCAACAGCTTTGAAGGAGAAGCGGCAATGCGAGTGGAGTTTGCTGCGAAAACCTCATCGGATCAGGGGGTTTATGACCTGCCCGTTGACTTTTCTGTTACTCCGAACATTATTGATTGGCGGCCTATGCTTAGCGCCGTGATTGAAGATATTCATAATCACCTGACCCCTTCGGTCATTGCTAAACGCTTTCATAACAGTATGGCGGAGGTTATTTTAAAAATTGCACGGCACTATGCAGTAA
>JBATHQ010000730.1:0-2289 GCA_049667005.1 Psychromonas sp. | reverse complement strand
TTGAACAACCCGTGAGCGCAATCTCGTTCGTTCACGGGCGAGTTAGCGATTAAACTAAATTCTTTTTAATGATTTAGAAGTTTTTACCGCTTTTTCTGACGGTGGTTCTTGCTGATTTTCAATGTATTTTTTGACAACATCTAGGCTAGCCCCACCACAGGAAACTACGCAATATGAAGGACTCCAAAAATGATTACCCCAAAGCTTGCTTTTTACGTGTTCCCAATGCTCACGCCTAATCATATATGAGGACTTCCCTTTAAGCTTGCCAACTAGGTTAGAGACTGCAACTTTAGGATGAACTGATACCATTAAATGAATATGATCTCCTTCGCCACCATATTCCAACAACTCACACTGCATTTGCTTACATGTTTCTTTGATCACCTCTTTGGTGCTGACTAACATCTCTTTTGTAAATACATTGCGCCTATATTTCGTAACAAACACAAGGTGCACATGATTTTTATAAAGACAAGACCTTCCTGTTCTCCACTCGTACATTTCAACCTCATACTAGACTTGACAATAAGCCTATAAGTTAATATGTTTATTTCAATATTTCAACTTATAGGCATTAACAATGCTCACAGGTATCAAACTAAAAGCGAATCCAACATCAAGTCAAAAGCTGATTTTAAGTCAGTGGATGGGATGTGCGCGTTTGGTTTGGAACTCAAAGGTTGCAGAAGAAAGGTATTACAGCGTCTTTGCACGTAAATATTGCAAAATAGGCACGTATGCCCCAATAGATCAGAAAACATCTCAGTTCAAATCTAAAGAGCTAACTCCCTGGCTTTACCAATGCCCAAGCCAAATCATTCGTAATAGCGCAGTCAATTGGTATCAGACTTACCAGAAATTTATGAAAGGGCTATGCGGTAAGCCTAAGCGTCGAGCTAAATCTGACAGAGGCAGCATTTACCTTACCCGTGAAGTGTTTCGTTTTGATCGGTGTGAGGATGGAAATTTACGCTTATTCATCGGTACAAAGAAAAATAATATTGGTTACTTATCGTTTAAAGCACACTGTAAATTTGAGATCCCCAATTCTCTGTATGTTCGTAAAGAGCGTGGTCAATATTATGTGTCTTTTTGTTATGAAAACGGACAGGACGAATCACCGCTATCAACTAATGCAGAGCACTTGAAATTTCTTCAAGGCTCAACAAAAGAATATTTAGAGGAAAGCGTTGTTGGCATTGATCGAGGCGTTGCTATTCCTGTTCATGCAGGCTTTCAGTCATTCGATTTTTCTAGTAACCAGAAGAAAAGCATGGCTAAATCAGAGCGATACATTAAACGTTTGCAGCGTAAAATGGCAAGGCAGCAACTAACCTCTAATCGCAGAAAAAAGACCAAGTTCCGAATTACCAATCACCATGCTAAAAAAGCAAATATTCGTAATGACTTTGCTCATAAAACAAGTCGCGCTTTGGTTAATAGCAAAGCGAAAGTGATTGTATTCGAGGCACTTAAAACATCAAACATGGTGCGCAAACCAAAAGCAAAGCAAGATAAGCAAGGTAGGTTTTTATCTAATAAAGCCAAACAAAAAGCAGGTCTTAACAAGGCTATTTTAAATGTCGGTTGGCATGTAATAGAGTCATACACAAACTACAAATCTTACCAAGCAGGTAAGGCGGTATTCAAGATACCAGCCCCGTATACCAGTCAGGAGTGCGCTCAATGCGGTCACACTCACCCGAGCAACCGAAAATCACAAGACTTATTTGTGTGTGGTAGTTGTGGAAATACTGACAATGCAGATCATAATGCGTCACTGGTTATTAAAAAACGGGCAATTAATCTAATTTTAGACACTGGAACGGTGTTGTCTGACAAGGGTGTTTTAGTCACTAAGTCAGGTAGTGTACGTGGAGGCGAATGTAAGACTAGCCGAGCCAAAAGCTCAACTAGCAGTAGCCAACGAAGCGTAAAAAAAGAAAAGGTAGTTGCTTAGGCATCTTCCTTGGAAGCTCAGTCATTTATGGCTGAGTAGTTCACGATATCGATATTGCGGATCTTTTAGAAAAAACATTAAGCAGACCATTTATGAAGAGATTTAGCTTCGTGATAGTTTTCATAAATATTTGGATTGTGGCTTTTGGGATTATGTATGCTGTAATAACATTCGCTATAGATTATATTGATATTGGCTCCGTTCCCGTAGTATTACTCCCTGCAGTGTTATCCTTTTTAATAACACTAATAGCAATTGCAAGAATAGGTTAGCACACGCTATTTCGGGATATCAACATTTTCAGCAGGTAAGCGCTGGTCGATTTT
>JBATHQ010000729.1:0-7579 GCA_049667005.1 Psychromonas sp. | reverse complement strand
GACGAAGCTTTGTATAGTAGTGACTGAGCCTTCTTCAGGATCTGGAGTCACTTCTGGCTCTGGAGTCACTTCTGGTTCTGGAATCACCTCTGGTTCGGGAGTCACTTCTGGTTCTGGAGTCACTTCTGGATCTGGAGTCACCTCTGGTTCTGGAGTCACTTCTGGATCTGGAGTCAATTCTGGTTCTGGAGTCACCTCTGGTTCAGGTGTTTCTGAAGATATTGTGTATTCAATATATAGTTGTGGTGCTCCTGTCTTGTCACCATCATAAGATTCAGCAACTCTTTTTCCGTCACCTGAACCATTAATGATAAAAGTTAGAGCATTGCCACTTTTCCATCCTGTTTGTGAAACTATAGTCTGAACAATAGCTGAAAGATCAGGGGTACGTTGCTTCTCTCCTGATTCCCCAACAGTATCCCACGCAACTGGTGACCAAGAAACAAAAGAATTAGTTTTGGTTCGGTCACTAGTGTTGTAGCTAGCTCTGTCGAAGCTGGCTGCATCATCAGTATACTCACCATAAATATCAATTTGAGCATTACCAGAAGACTTTTCATCTACCTTAAATTGAATATAAGCTTTGGTGATGTTGGCATTTGTTGGAATGGATAAATCAGTGAAACGAATACCTACAGTTTGTTGATCATTAGAATTAGGATAAAAACCTAATTCTAGGTCGGAACTACTAAAGTCCATTTTTCCGTCCCCTTCCTCTTCAATATCCTCAGCACTGGCTGAGACGAAGCTTTGTATAGTAGTGACTGAGCCTTCTTCAGGATCTGGAGTCACTTCTGGCTCTGGAGTCACTTCTGGATCTGGGGTCACTTCTGGTTCTGGAGTCACTTCTGGTTCTGGAGTCACTTCTGGATCTGGAGTCACTTCTGGCTCTGGAGTCACTTCAGGTTCTGGTTCAACTGTAGGATTATAATTAGCTAGAGAACAACGCAATGAGCTAGATGATTCCCCTAGAAGATCAGCTACCATCTTAGCAACTCGGAATGCCTTATCTGGAGGAAAATGAGTAATACTATCTCCATCAGAATACAAGGAAAGTGTTTCTTCTTCCCCTAGAGAAGTAAATATCTCTGCGCTTTCTTTTTCGAGGTCAAGCATTACTGCTCCAAAGTCTAGAGCTGCTTTTCGGGCTGCAGCAGGGTATTCACCGAGAGTCTTATCCAAAGTATATTCACTGTCAAAACTCATTCGGTTTACAGAAGTAACTATGATCGGAATTCCACCAGTTACTCTTGTTTCGTCGACGTAGAGTTTTAAATAATCTCGGTAGGTGCCTTGATAGTCGGGTGAACTACCTGGGTCTGTATATAGTTTACTTTCCGATTTTGAATCATTGTGACCGAACTGAATAAGGACATAATCGCCTTCTTCTAGGTTCTCTCTTACGGTATCAAACAGGCCTTCGTCATAAAACGATTTACTACTTCTTCCTCCCGCAGCTTCATTCACTACTACAGTACCAGAGCTCAAATAATCAATTAGAGAATCACCCCAACCTGAATCAGTGTCTACTGTTGAGTCACCAACCAAATACACTTTAGCAATTGATGTGCCGGTGCAAACAGCTACTGTTTCTGATGTTTCTATTGACTCAGGTTCTGGAGTCACCTCTGATTGTGGGGTTTCTGAAGATATTGTGTATTCAATATATAGTTGTGGTGCTCTTGTCTGTTCACCTTCATAAGATTCCGCGGTGCGCTCGCCGCTACCGGTGATGATAATGGCAAGAGCATTACCACTCTGCCAACCGTCACGACTGATTATCTCCTGAATAACATCGCGGAGATCTGGAGTACGCTGGTCTCCGCCCTGCGCATGTACAGTATTCCAAGCCACTGGTTCCCAAGAGATCAAATTTGAAGTTGTCAGGCGGTTTGAAATATTAAAATTATCGGATGTGAAAGCTGTTGCCGAGTCACTGGCTTCACCACGAATCTCCAGCAAGGTCGCATCCGTATTGGTTTCATCGACGTCGAACTGAATGTAAGCCTGCTCTATTGTCGCCCCATTGGGTATACCCAGATCAATAAAGCGGAGACCAATGGTTTGACTGCCATCATCGAATACCAATTCAATATCACTGCTGCTTCTATCCATCTTGCCATCTGCTCTCTGCTCTGCATCATCATTGCCAGTGGCAATGCGTTTTTCCAGAGTGACGGCAAACACCGAGGTACAGGCAATGCACAGCATGAGTATCACCCCGTGTTTCAATAGTTGCGGAAAATGCTGCCTGATTAAATTTATTATTATCATAATCTGCTCCATGTAAAGAAAGTTTTATACGTTCCATGTGAGATTTGCTGCGAATATTCCCTTTACTGTGCTTTCAAAATTATTATTTTATTAATTTTTCCGTCATCGCTGACACGGAAAGGTTAGAGGTGCATTATTAATCGGTGGGTAACTTTATTCTTCAGCTTACTCAGAGAAAGTTAGGGGACATCCATATTCGCGGGGAAATTCAATCTTCGTCTTATTGATAGATTGCGGTCAATATATGCACAGCGCTGGAGATACCGTCCAATGGTTTTTACGGCTTGATTCTGAGTGACCTATATCACTTATAATAGCATGCCATTGAAAAACTGCTTTTTTTATGAAAAATTGATTTCCCCCATAACCTGGAAATAGTTGCACACCAAAATAAACCTAATAAAACAATGGGTTAAAGGATTTTTGGGGTGGTGTGACAATGAACACTTGCACAGTGGTATTAAGTTTGTCACTCTGGCTCAGCGCCATGCAGGTAAAGATGTGGCGATATTAATCAATAGGACAAATGTTTACCAAAAAGCGAAATTAGCACATCCAGAACGTTGGTCTGGTAAAACGAGAAATTGGGATTATATTAATGAAGTGAATCTTAATCCAAAAAAGAATAAATCAGATATTAAAGAAAATAAGGTGGCATAAATTAAACATTAGACGACAACTCTCTCTTGAAAAACACCGATATAATGTGCAATAAAAGTGGCATAATCCCTAACATGAATTGTATCTGTGTATAAAACAGACTCATTGTGGAAGGAGTAAATATGTCAAATTCCCCTTTTATTGAATCAAAACGTACTGAATTAAGTTGAGTTGGACAGGCAGAACTGCCAGCTCGGGGAAGGGCTAAGATCTCAGCAATGATCAAATCACTTTTCATTATACCAACCCTCTATTATTCAATGTATTTGAAATGAGAAAGTGGATTGATTTATCTCACCAGAACACCGCTAAAATTACGTCAGGCAAGATAATTAGCTTCAGTCGTTTATTATTTAGCGAAAAGTAATATGACGTTGACCCCAAAGGTTATTAGAAGCGAATTAATGTTTAGTTAATTAGATAGGTGTCCGGCTATTGGCTCTTTAGATATTTTTTGAATTAATAAATTTGGCGATTATTGTTAAGCCTTCTCGAAGTTGTTGTTCATTGAGTAGTATAAAGCCTAGTTTAATAAAGTTATGGCCTTGGTCATATTTTGAAAAAAACACCTGCCCTGGTTCTATAACAATACCCAGTTGACGTAAACGATTTGCTAACACACTAGTATCAATTGTTTGTGGTACTTCTACCCAAAGATTTAAGCCTCCTGTTGATGTTGTGATAGTCCAGTCAGGTAATAGCTCTTTAATAAGCTTTTGACATAAGTTCCATCTCTTTTTAGCTACTTTTCTAAGATTACGTATTTGCTGATCATAGCCGCCATTATCAATGAAATGAGCGAGTGTTCGTTGTTCATGGCCTGACAGGTTTCGTAATTGATAGCGTCGGATATCTTGTAAAGCTGAAATAATCTCTTTATGAGCAATGATATAAGCGATTCGACATACCGCTCCAAGGTGCTTTGAAAAGCCACTTATATAAATTACATTATCTAATCCATGTGAGGCGATGGGAGGAGAGGAGCGACCTATAAATCGCATTTCTGCGTCATAATCATCTTCGATAATACAGCAGTCTATTTGCTTCGCTCTCTGAAGTAAACCTATCTTCCTCGGAGTTGACATGCTGATATTGCTCGGCAATTGATGACTTGGTGTTGTATAAATAATTTCAGCTTTTGCGGGGATTGCTTCTAGTATTATCCCGCTATCATCAAGAGGCACTGGGCAGATTGTTGCCCCTGCTCTTAAAAAGGTGTGCCGAGCATCGGGATAACCTGGATCTTCGACAGCCACTGGCGTCCCTTTTTTTATCAGAAGTTCAGAAATTAAAAACAGTGCGTGTTGAGTACCTGCTGTAAGTATTATGTTTTCTGGTGTGGCATTAATACCTCTAGATACAAGCACCTCTTTTAAAATTATATCGATTAAAATGGGATCATCGGCACCGAAATTGTCGTATAAACTAAATTTTCTGCTGTCTGCTTGGAAAGCTTCACGAGACGCCTTAATCCAAGCGGCACTAGGGAAACTATTTTCTGGTATGGATGCAGTAATAAAAGGGAAAGGGAATTCAGAATCACCTGTAGATCGTTTAACTTGTTCTGGGCTCCCTGGTGTCACGGTGTTTTTAGCTCGTCGCATCCAACCTTGATGTGTGGCGACAGGTAATGTTCTTTTTTTTAATGATTGCTGAATTGCTATTTCTGGATTGACGTATCGGCCTGATCTAGATTTAGAGTAGATCATACCTTGAGCTTCCAATTCTTCATATGCCATTAAAACGGTGTTCAAACTAACATTAAGTTGTTCTGATAAGTGTCGTGTCGATGGTAGTTTTATACTTTGAAAATGACCTTCAATAATAGCTTGTTCAAGACCTTTTTTTGTTTGTAGAAAAAGCGCTGTCGAAGATTGCCGATCAATTTGAATATAACGAGCAATAATTTCAACACCAGACATTGATCTTTCCTATTTTAGTTTACTTTTAATTGAAGTAGTAATATTACTTATAGATGTTACGATCACTTGAGTCATCATTTCACACTCTTCTCGGCTTATATTTAGAGGTGGATTAATACGAATGATGCCGTCAGCCGCAGCGACAATACAACCATTTTTTTGACAGTGTGATGCGACTTTGCTTGCAATGTCTACAGCCAAATGACCATTGAAATCGCAAAATTCTAACCCCCACATATGCCCGTAACCACGAATTTCTCGTAAAATAGGTTGTTGGTTGATTTGATCAAATTTTATTCGAATAGCTTGTTCATTTAACACTATTTTTTCGCGTAAGTTATCCCGTTCGATAATCTCTATCGCTTTTAATGCAATACTGCATCCAGTTGGATGCCCTGCCATTGTGATGACCATTTTAAGCGGAACTTTATGGCGAATTAAGTCTTCATAAATATGATTTTCTACTGATACGGCGGCTAAGGGAAAGTAACCCGCTGTAATACCTTTTCCTAAAGTGATCATATCTGGTCGAATTTCTTCTTGCTGAAAAGCAAACCAAGATCCTGTTCGACCAAAACCTGTTATTACTTCATCGACAATTAAGCTAATTTGATGCTCATCGCAGAGTTGTCTTAATAATTTTAAATAACCTTTTGGGGGGATAATTACGCCACCTGCAAAATTAACGGGTTCCACAAAGAGGCAAGCAATACGATTTTTTCCAATCTTCGCAATGGTATCTTCAATTTGTTTTTGTATTTCACTAAGAGAGTATAGGTTACCCGTTGTTGCGTTCCGTGCACTGGAAATATAGACAAAATCATCTGTAGTAATGTGGCTATCTACTTTAAAGGGTTCAAAACCAGTGACCAGTTTTGCCTGCCCAAGATTACCGTGATAACTACGATCAAGAGATAAACAAACTGTCTTCTCTGTATAGCCTAATGCCTGCCAACGTTTGCGAGCTATATTGAGTGCCATTTCATTTGCAGATGAACCACTTATAGCATATTTTATTTTATAATTTCCACCTAGTAAGGCGTTTAGACGATTAGATAGTTCTATACTGGCATGGCTTTGGTGTTCTGGAGAGCAATAGGACAGCTTTTTCAAGCCTTCGGTTGCCGCCTCTATAAGTTCAGGATGAGCATGACCTAAGTTTAAACAGCTATGTCCCGAAACAGCTTCGTATGCATAGTCATTATCTTCGATTTTGGCCCATCCTCCGATGCCGGAGGAAATAATAGTGTCAGGAACAGTGTTTCCTTCAAAATCTTCGACCCATTGTGCTGTTGAAGAGTTATTCATTATAATCCCCTGTTTTAAAATAGATTGTTCTTATTAAATTTAGATGGAACGTCATTGTTTATGATGAAAATAGGACGAAATTTTTCTCGTTAGAATGTGACTAACTTGTTTGATTTGGCCATTTTCACTTAATGCGCATTTTTAATGGGAATTAGCATAAAAATGAGATAAAAATGCTTTAGTGCGTTCATCTTTTGGATGGTCAATGACTTGCTTTGCTGGTTCAGCTTCTACCACTATGCCATCTCTGTAAATACCACCCGATTAGCGACTCCCCGAGCGCAAGACATCTCATGGGTTGAACCAGCATCAACGGCAACGTAAATTTCTGGTTTGTTGTCGTCTTCCCATCTTTCAAACTGAACATTTTTACGAGTAACTAATGTAAATGCATTATTGAATATAGGGCTTGAGAAATTAATAACTTTTGCGCGTGCTGGTGTTGGATTTAGACCAAACATCAATCCATTTTATCAGCCTGCAAATTAAGGACTGAGTTAATCTAAGTAGTCGTTACTACTTCTAATTCTCCCCCTAGATCTTTTGTCAAAGATTCTGCGATATCGATAAAAATACCTTCCCATTCTCCAGAGCGCCTATCTTTTTTAAAAGTTAGCACCGCATCCGTGACGCCGCCAATTCTAAGTTTGCCTGAACTTTGGATTGCTTCTAAGGTGGTTTGTGCAAAAGCTGTGCTGTTTAGTGCAAAATAGCAATTAAACTTATTGTTCCAATTTTTAATTTTTTAAGAAATTTCATTGTTTTTTCCATTCCATTGGTTGCAGTAAAAACTCAATATAGTCACGATTGAAGGTTTAATATAAGGCTATATCTGAACTTATTGAAGATACAAAAAAATAAATTTCTATGGTTACAGAGTGTGATAATAAAGTGCGCAGCGCACCAAAGAAGTGCGTATTGGATTAATGTTTTTGGAGTAATTATGTAACTAAAAATGATGAAAAATTCTGATTTTTACCATGACTTAATTTCCATCATGTAACTTGTACTCATAAAATTAGAACGAAGACAATTGTAACAAATTGATTAAAATAACATGTTACTTTTGTTGAAATGGCGCAAGAAGATATGCCCAACGTTAAAGCCATAACGGGTTGCACGGTTTAAATAAGTCAGAGCCGTAGACCTGTTAAGTTGCAGAAAACGCTACAAAGAACGCGTTGTTACTAAATAATTACTGAGGCTTATAAAGCTAAGAGCAGTAGCCCTGACTCTCATAGTTGAGCAATGGGGGATTTGACTGCCCTAAAAGGATAAAACAACTTGTGGAGTATGCTCGGAAACGGAAAAAAGCGAGCATCAATAATGAATCCCAGACTAAGATGATGCATGAGCATACGTCATCCAAATAAAAGTAGGCACTGGATAGCGTGAAATATTGTATGAAGAGTAAA
>JBATHQ010000728.1:0-3227 GCA_049667005.1 Psychromonas sp. | reverse complement strand
TTTTAATAGAGAAGATAAAATACTCCGGCAGCATCAAATCGATGGCAAGCTATACACCCGAACGACAAGCCATTTTTGAAGCTCTGGTGGAGGGTAAAGTTGCGCCTGAAACAATTGGCAAGGTGATGACCATGATTATGGATGCCTACACACGCCGCATCATTCTGATTGCGATTGATAAATTAGGTCCTCCCCCTTGTGACTTCTCGTGGATCGTCGCGGGGTCTCATGCACGCAATGAAGTTCACATGTTGTCAGATCAGGACAGTGCCATTGTACTAGCCGATAGTGCGACAGAAAACGATCGAATTTATTTCAAACATTTAGCGATGATTGTAGCCAAGGGATTAGCAAGTTGTGATTATCCATTGTGTCCGGGAAAATTCATGGCCGCAACGCCAAAGTGGTGTCAGCCATTACGAATTTGGAAAAGCTACTATAAGAAATGGGTGGCAAATCCTGAATACGAGTGTTTGTTGAATATCAGTGTTTTTCTAGAAATTCGCACGGTTTATGGCAATGGCGAATTTGAATCAATATTAAGAGATGAATTGCATGCCAATATTCGCAATAACCATGAATTCTTAGGCATTTTAGTTAAGGATGCGATCAACACCACCCCGCCATTAGGCATCTTTAATAGCTTGGTATTAGAAAAATCAGGTGAGAATAAGAAAACCCTCAACATAAAAAAATACGCCATCAACCTGATTATTGATTTAGCCCGTATCTATGGCTTGGCGGTCGAGTGCGACCTGTCCGCAACCGATGAACGCTTCGCTGCGGCAAATAAAAAAGGAATATTAAGTGACGATGCCTATAAAAATATTTTAGGCGCTTATCAGTTCATTTTATTTTTCCGTTTTAATCATCAACTCGAAGCGCTCAAAAATGGTAAAGAACCCAATAACAATATCAATCCGGATCGTTTTGGCAGCTTTGAACGCAAACATTTAAAAGATGCCTTTAGAATTATTGCAGATCTTCAAGAAGCCGCCAAACTCAGATTCGGGAGCCTATAATGAGGGCACTATTGCAGTATTTTCACCCGTTGGAAAAAATCAAACGGAAACGTAAACAGTATTTGGCAAACGTAAATCTGCCTAAAGTTTTATTAGATAACATCGAACAACCTTGTCCTAAGTTATCTGATTTAGCAAAAGATGCAGATTTTATCGTGCTTGACTTGGAAACCACAGGTTTGGACAGTCAAAAAGACTTAATACTGTCGATGGGTTGGGTGTATATCCGTAAGGGACAAATTGATATGACTTCTGCTCTGCACTTGTACCTCAATAATGATTCACAAATTAACCCGGAAACAGCGGTGATTAACCATATTACGCCACAGATGTTATCAGAAGGTGTCGCCATTAATGATGCGATGATGACATTTTTTGAAGCCGCTAGAGGAAAGATCCTTGTCGCTCATGCCTGTGTTGTTGAAGAGAATTTTATCAATCAATACTTGCTGAAAAGTTACGGAATACAAGCCCCCCCACTGCTTTGGTTGGATACGCTTTGTATTGAAAAAAAAATGGTCGGCAATGAAGGTGAAATTGATTTAGCACTGGCCGGCACGCGTGAGCGCTATGCTTTACCAGAATATAACTGTCATAATGCCCTGGCAGATGCGGTTTCAACAGCGGAGCTATTGTTAGCACAACAAAAACGTATAACCCCTAATTCAGACGTCACCTTGGGAGTTCTTTATAGCATGAGTCAGTAGCGGGCAGGAAGGCTAAAAGGCAGGAAGGTTATGAGCCACGAGCTTCGAGTCGAGAGCGATGAAGTTCGCAACTCGCCACTCGAAACTCGCGGCTTGTTCATAATACAGAAGTTAAGCGTTTACGTGCGCAACGGCTTCTTTTACCAGTGCGCCAAGCTCTTCCCATTTACCTTCGTCAATAAGGTTTGTCGGTACCATCCAAGTACCGCCGCAGGCAAGTACTGAAGGGATCGATAAATACTCATCCACGTTTTTCAGGCTTACACCACCGGTCGGCATAAATTTAACCGGGTAAACAGCTGTCAGCGCTTTCAGCATACCAACACCGCCAGAAGGCTCTGCCGGGAAAAATTTCAGTGTACGCAGACCCATGTCCATCGCTTGTTCAACAAGACTTGGATTGTTTACACCCGGTACGATTGGCATTTTTTTATCCAGACAGTATTGTACTGTACGTGGATTAAAGCCGGGACTGACAATGAAATCGACACCCGCATCGATAGCCTGGTCTACTTGTGCATTGGTCAGAATCGTGCCCGCACCAATCAGCATTTCAGGAAACGCATCACGCATCGCGCGAATAGCTTGTGCTGCACATTCTGTGCGGAAGGTGATTTCAGCACATGGCATGCCGTTTTCTACCAATGCACGGCCTAATGGAATGGCGTCTTCTACTTTGTTAATTGCGATAACAGGGATTACTTTTAGATTAGCAAGTTGTTCGTTTAAAGTTGTCATGATTTTTTTCTCATCCGTAAAAAGTGGCTGATCGAAACTATCAGCCTTTATCTATTGTGTGAAAGTCGTTGTAGTAAAAACGTTTATTATAAAGACAGGTTTGGCATTGCATCGGCTGGAATGATCGCACCAGGATACTGTATCACCTTCCCGGCAAGACAGTGCCCTGCAAAGGCCGCCTCTCGCGCGTCTCCGCCACAAAACCGTTTGGCTAAGAATCCGGCGCTAAAAGAGTCACCCGCTGCGGTGGTATCAACAACGTTACTTACGATGGTCGGGGTAACGTGATGCACCTTCCGATCCTCGACGACCAAACAATCTTCACTGCCACGTTTAATGATGATCTCTTTAACACCAGCATCTGCTGTTCGTGCGATACATTGATTAACCTCTGTATCACCGTAAAGATCCTGCTCATCATCAAAGGTCAGCAAGGCGGTATCGGTAAAGGCAAGCATCTTCATATAACAATCAATCGCTTCTTCCCGACTAACCCAAAGTTTAGGTCGATAATTGTTGTCGAAGAATACCTTACCGCCCTGCGCTTTATACTGATCAAGGAAATCAAACAGCACTTTACGGCCATTTTCTGTGAGAATAGCCAGGGTGATGCCGCTCAGGTAGATATCATCGTATTGCAGAAGTTTAGCGATTAATGCGGTCGTATCCTGCTGGTCAAAGAGATATTTGGCCGCGGAATCACTGCGCCAGTAATGGAAACAGCGTTCGCCGGTATCGTCGGTTTCGATGTAATATAATC
>JBATHQ010000727.1:0-2507 GCA_049667005.1 Psychromonas sp. | reverse complement strand
CTGGGTCAAGGGTAATACTGTTGCTGCCGTTTGCCGATGTAGTTCTTCGCAAGCGGCAAGTAACGTTATGAAGTTAACTCAGTAACCTGAGCTCGGAATAAGGGCTGTGCACTTCAATTACGTCATTAAACATTGATAAACCCCCAGCTCAGCTGGGGTGACTCGCATAGGTTTGACCGTGGCAACGGTAGGGGTATCTTCTTTGCTCGACTAAAAGTAAAGAGGAAAAACCTATGCGAGACTATAAGAGTTTGTCTCATACCCGTTGGGATTGTAAATACCATATTGTATTTATCCCTAAAAAAAGACAAAAGTTGATATATGGCGCGATTAGAAAACATTTAGGTGAGACGTTTCATGAATTAGCAAAAAGAAAAGGAGTGATAATTGAGGAAGGGCACTTAATGAAAGATCATGTGCATATTTGCCTGAGTATCCCTCCAAAGTTTTCTGTGTCAAATGTTGTTGGATATTTGAAAGGGAAAAGTGCTATTTCTATAGCGAAGAATTTTCGTGGCCGTCAGAGAAACTTTAATGGTGAGAACTTCTGGGCCCGAGGTTATTTTGTATCGACAGTTGGGTTAGATGAAAAAATGGTACTTGATTATATAAGGAATCAAGAAAAGGAGGATGAACACCGCGATCAATTAAAATTTCAGATGTAGTGCGCCTTGGGCGCTTACTTTAGCCCTTTGAGGGCGTAATCAAATAAGCCTCCGGCTCTGCCGGAGGTAAGTTAACTGTGCTTGATAACGATTAAGTATTGGCTCAAACAAAGCTAAAAAGGCACGTGTTCTTTCAATGTCACATTGCGCTGGTGTAATGCTTGCCAGTAATGCTTTCAGCGAATGACCGCCCTCTTTATACAATCCAAGAAAACGTTGAATTAACTCAATAAATCCTAGCCATTGAGTTTCATTTTCAGCTTTTAATTGCGCAAAGATTTCGTTCAATGGAATGGGGGTAACATTCACTTTATGTTCAGTGAGTGCAAGCTCCAGACAGTTTGCAAGTTTTCCTTGCATTAACTGATATGAATACAACTCGACCATTTTCGTGTTTTTTGAGCGATGTAACTCTCGCTTCCACTCTAGACCTTCAAGGTAACTCTGTTGATCAACGAATGGCGCGGTTTCAAACTTTTCATTTAAGCCCAAATACTCAATATATAAATCGGCATCGGGTAAATAAAAATCAGGTTGGTATTGGCGTCGAGCGACACTTTTAGTATCAAACTTATAATTAGCTTCATACTCATAGGGAACCCCATGGAGTGTTAAATAATTGGCAATACGCAACTCACCAACACTTTTAACCCACTCCCCTTTGAGGGTGATTAACCGGCAACTTGATAAAAATTCGTGATAATCATCAATCGTTTCAAAATCTAACTCTGCTTTAGCGGGAGTACCTAAACTAGAGAAATAGTTTACAAGCAAGGCTTTATAGTTATTATCCGCCTCGGCCAAGGCATCTATGGTGCTATTAATAAACTGCGTAAATTGCAATGGTTGTTCGGCAAAAGAGGTGACCGCTTTTTTATAACCACCGAAACGTGCAACAATATCATTACCTAATGAATGAAAAGTGCTGGCTTTAATGTCTTGCGCAACGGATGGAATACGATCTTTTATTCGCTCATTCATTTCAGCAGCCGCTTTATTACCAAAAGCCAACATCAGTATATTTTTAGGCTCGGCGATATTGGCTTCTACTAAAAAGCCAGCTTTACCCACTAAGGTTGCGGTTTTTCCTGTTCCCGCGCCGGCAATAACTAAGTTATGATCATCATTGGTCACACAGGCGATACGTTGTTTTTCGGTTAATGGTAGCTTTTCCACAGAATCAAAAAAGTCACTGTATTTTTTTACTAATATTGGCACAACCGATTGGTTATGAAGTTCCCGCCCTAATTCACTGACATCATCTTTGGATAGCTTTTGCGCTTGTTCAAATACAGTTTGATGAACAGAATTCGTTAACTGTGCAGCGTCAATGCCTAAACCCGTAAATCTTGAAACAAGTTGGTGTAATTGAGCGATAGGAAGCCATTCAACACTTGATAGGTAAACATCCCGATTGGCAAACTGTTCAATTGATGTTTGAAACAATTGCCAACGCTCACTAGCGGCAACTAATGCTAATAGCGATTGAATAAAATGCTGTTTAAATGTGTTTAATAATTCACTCTTATAGCCTTTTAATACAATAGGTATTTGATTTTCACAACCAATCACTAAACGATTAGAAAACCAACCCTGTTGTATATCAAACTGCTCAATATCGTTTAATGGTAAATGCGTGTTTTGGCCTTTTTGGGTGATGATGATACTTGTGCTATCAAGTTGAACATTTACCTCCGCCCCTATTAACATTCGCCACAATCTAGTAAATCCAGTTACATATAATTGCATTTAACGAATACCTGATGCTGTTATTACAAAAGGTAGCGTACATTTACTCGGCCACTTTATACGCTGTTCACTTTCTGGATTTACGCTTAAATC
>JBATHQ010000726.1:0-2462 GCA_049667005.1 Psychromonas sp. | reverse complement strand
GTTGTAGCGATGAAGACGACCTGATTTCATCACCGCGATTGCCGCTGCAATCCCTTCATCTGGGATGGCTTCCTGCTGAGTGAAAGATTTATTAAATATCGTCATGCATCTGTCCCTTTATTATGAGCAACGGATCTTTTTCTATTACTGCCGTTGCTGATGCCGGTAATTGAATAATGCTGATATTAATCTTCAGCGAAAAGTGGCAATGATTATTTATACCAATTCCACAATTAGATGTTTTAATTACACAAAATCGTATGGAACGATCTTGAACAGCTGTAGCTGGCCATGAAGTGGAGAAGAACACAATGCTATGAATCAAATCAATAACCAAGACTAAAACGTAGTTTTATGTCTAACTAGCATTCATTTTAACAAGCATAAATGAATGTTAAATTAATGGATTTGGTATTGTTACACTAACCCAATAGAGATATGTTTTTTTAGAACCAGCATTCTCAAACGATGGAGCCAGCTATTTTAACTTTAATCATAGACAAGTTGAGATGCGCTTGTTTATCCGCTCGGTTTATACAACCTATTGTTTAACGTTTATTTAACATAGTGGAACCAACAATGTCTCTAACTGGCACTAACATTAATTATTCAATATTGCAATAATCCACAACTTAATCAATAAGCAGTAAGGCTTTTAAATGGAACAAATTTGGCTGGCAATCCCAATCGTAATGTTTGCGGGAGTGGTACGAGGTTTTAGTGGATTTGGTTTTGCTGCGATTTCCGTAGTCGGACTGAATTTCTTTTTAGAGCCTCAGCAGAGTGTTGCCGTGGTATTATGCTTAGATGTGTTGTGCAGCGTAAATCTATGGCGTCCAGCACTTAAACAGGCGGACATCGCCACCCTTAAAAACCTTATTTTCGGATCTCTATTGGGTATTCCGATAGGCTACTGTTTTTTATTGTTAATTCCAGCTGAAATACTTAAGCTTTTGATTTGTTTAAGTATCCTTGGGTTGTCTCTGCTTCTTTTTTCTGAATTTAGGCCTTTCAATGCAAGTAAAACAAGTACCAAAATAGGCTTTGGTTTAGCTTCCGGAGCAGGCACTGCAAGTGCATCTGTCGGCGGACCGATGATCCTATATTATATGTTATCGAGTAGCTTAAGTACCAGTTCGCAGCGCGCGACCATGATTTTATTCTTTATCGCCAGTGAGATGGTGGCTGTGATCGGGCTTATTGCCGGTGGAGTGGCAGACAGTACATTGCCCAAAGCCATATTAATACTTGTTATTCCGACACTTATTGCCGGACATTTCGGTCAGCTCTTGTTTAAGCGCAAACCGCCACTCTCTTTAAAAAGCTTTGCCTTGCCGATAATGATCGCCGTCGCACTGCTCGGCATCGGCAATTCCCTGTTAATACTGCTTTGATAAGCTATTGATATTATTGCTTCGGCATTGCTGAGTAATGCCGAGATTCGCCTTCCTATTCAAGAAGGCGAATCTGTTTCAAGATAGCGTTAAATAACCAACCCACCCCTGAATTGCCTCTCCTTTCACAAAACACTCTGGCACAACCAACGTCATTCCTAAATTAACTATTCGGATATTATCGGAAATTCTGATAATCTCTTGCCGCAATCGCAGCGTAATAAGATTGAATTGCCGATCCGCAATATGAAATTCGTTGCACACAGTTTGACTCTAATGGTAAACGGTTGTCGCAGCCATAAAGTGGTATACTGTGCAATAAATGAACTGTCAGCAGTTTTTTCAAAAATAAACTAACGGGATATAAAAATGCGTCTAGTCACTATTCAACAGCCAGGCACAAGGCTATTAACCGTTGTCGCCCTGTTGTTTTTTGTTTTTCTCTCTGCGTCTGGCTTTGCGGCTGAAGACGATAAAACCTATCAACTCGACTATACGGTAGCGCTGCAACCGAGCCAGGACAGCGCCGATGTGACGATCCGTATATCTGACGGAGCATTACTTAAAAGCCTCGATTTCAGCGTCGATCCTGAGCGTTATAGCAACATCAAAGCTGACGGTAATATTCAGATTAAGGACGGTCGTGCTATCTGGAAGCCAGAGAATGGACCTGGGGAATTCAACTATACGGTGAAAATCAGCAGTAAACGTGATAACGGCAAATATGACGCATACCTAACTGAAGACTGGGCTATCTTTCGTGGGGATAACCTGATTCCTTCTGCCAGGGTCAAAGGTGTAAAGGGGGCTACCTCCGAAGCGCGCCTGAATTTCGTATTGCCGGAAGGTTGGACAAATGTTGATACGGGTTGGCCGCGCGATAAAGACGGCAGCTTTTTCATCAACAATCCAGAGCGCGACTTCGATCGTCCGGTGGGTTGGATAATCGCTGGCAAAGCGGGTACTCGTCGCGATATGCTAAGTCAAACTGAGATTTCTGTCGGCGCACCTAATGGCAGCGCCATACATCGAATGGATGTGCTGGCTTTTTTTAATTTTGTCTGGCCG
>JBATHQ010000725.1:0-4399 GCA_049667005.1 Psychromonas sp. | reverse complement strand
ATGTAATATAAATTTACTTGAGTCTGTTTAGTACATAGGATTATGATCTGCTATTACCTATGCGGTTTAATAATAGATGCAGGTCTAAATTCAGCTCGGTATAAGCAAGTTGTACAACACTGTTATTTTAGCGTACTTCAAGGTAACGCTAACATACTGTATAATATAACGCTTTAATAGTGTGATATTAAAGCAATTAGGTTTTCATTATCCAAAGTTGAGGTTACTTAAAGCGTTTTCAAAAAGTGGGCTTAATGATTACTCTTAATAAATCACTGAAACACTGTTAAGTGTTTTTTAGATAATATGTTTTACCCTGTTTTTTACTTTTAAATGTCAATGTCGTCTTTAAAAGTTTTTGTAACCAATAGATAACGAAAGGGATCTGAACTATGAAAAAGAATAGTGTGCTAGTACTCACAACATTGTTTGCTTCAATGGCAGCATCAGCAGATGGTAAAGTGGTTAATGTTTATAACTGGTCAGATTATATCGATCCGGCAGCGATTAAACAATTTGAGACAGAAACGGGCATTAAAGTTAACTACGATGTTTATGATTCTAATGAAGTGCTGGAAGCCAAATTAATGGCGGGTGGTTCAGGTTATGACGTGGTAGTGCCTACGGGCGCATTTTTAGAGCGTCAAGTTAAAGCGGGGATCTATGCCGAGATCGATCCTGGTAAATTATCAAATTACGGCAATATTGATAAAAGCATGGCCAGTAAGGTTGCGCTTCACGATCCGGAAAATAAACATAACGTACCTTATACATGGGGAACTATCGGTTTAGGTATTAACACCGAGATGGTTAAGGCCCGTTTGGGTGATGTTGATTTTGCTAGTTTAGATCTCATCTTTAAACCTGAAATTGCGGCTAAGTTAGCCGATTGTGGCATTGGCATGTTGGACTCGCCTGCTGAAGTTATGTCGATCGCCTTAAACTATGAAGGGTTAGATCCTAATTCGGAAAAAGAGGATGATCTTAAGGCTGCACAGGCAATGGTTCAGAAAGCGCGTGTTCACTATAAATACTTTAATTCAGGTCGTTTAATTGCTGATTTAGCCAATGGCGATATTTGTGTGGCATTAGGTTATAACGGTGATATGTTACAATCTCAAAGTCGTGCCGTTGAAGCTGAACAAGGTGTTAAAGTTGAGTTTTTAATCCCTAAAGAGGGAACCATTGCGTGGTTTGATCTGATGGCGATTCCTGCAGATGCACCTCATAAAGAGGAAGCTTACGCATTTATCAATTACATTTTAAAAGCTGAAACTGCGGCAAGTATCTCTAACTATGTTTATTATGCAGTTGCAAATGAAGCCGCGAGTGAATTCGTTAACGATGATGTTAAATCTAATATTGGGATCTATCCTGTTGCAGAAACAAAAGATAAATTGTTTACTCAACTAGCCCATACCCCTCGTTTTGACCGCATACTGACGCGTGCCTGGTCAGCAATTAAAACATCTAAATAGCATTAATTAATAATAGTAAGGGCATTAATTTGCCCTTATTAGTTAATCATTTCCGATACCCAACTTACCTGAAAAATAGCTAGGAACCCTGCATGACTCAAGAAATCCCAATACCGAATTGGAAGAAAGAGGGCGCTAAGCCTTTTATCCAGATTAAGAATGTTACAAAAAAGTTCGGTGAGTTTATAGCTGTAAACAATGTGTCTTTAGATATTTATGAAAATGAACTATTTTGCTTATTAGGCGGCTCAGGATCAGGGAAAACAACGCTGTTAAGGATGCTCGGTGGTTTTGAAAATTTAACCTCGGGACAAATACTCATCGATGGTGTCGATATGGCGAATATTGATCCATGGGATCGCCCGATAAATATGATGTTTCAGTCATACGCATTATTCCCGCATATGACCGTTGCCAATAATGTCGCTTTCGGTTTAAAACGCGATAAAGTGCCAAAAGATGAGATACAAGCGCGCGTTGCGGAAATGCTAAAAATGCTGCAGATAGAGCAGTTTGCTCAGAGAAAACCCGCACAATTATCAGGCGGCCAACGCCAACGTGTCGCGTTAGCCCGTGCACTTATAAAGCGTCCTAAACTATTATTACTTGATGAACCATTGGGCGCTTTGGATAAAAAATTACGCGAAGAAACGCAATTTCAGTTAATTGACCTGCAGGAAAAGTTAGGTGTTACCTTTGTTGTCGTAACGCATGATCAGGAGGAGGCCATGACACTGGCAACCCGCATTGGGGTGATGGGGAATGGCGTTCTTGCTCAAGTGGGTGAACCAAAAGATATTTATGAATACCCGCGGAACAGGTTTGTTGCTGAATTTATTGGCTCTATCAATTTATTTGAAGGGCAGGTTTACGAAGATGAGATAGATTTCGTGACCATAAAATCGCAGGAAGCCGACTGTTATTTTTATGTCAGTCATGGCATTAGTTGCTCCCCGGAACAAAAAGTGACGGTTGCTATTCGTCCTGAGAAAATCCAGATAAGCGAAACTAAGCCAGATCAAAAATACAACTGTTTATATGGTCAAATTATCGATATTGCTTATATGGGACACCTTTCAATTTATCGCATTAAGTTAGCCAGTGGAAAAATAACGCGAATAACCTTACCAAACCTGGTCAGACAAAATAGTAATCCATTTACCTGGAATGATTTTGTTTATTTGTTCTGGGGCAGTGAGAGTAGCGTGGTATTAAGTTCATGAGAAAAGTGACCGATAGATTTTGCTTTAATTATTACAATACGATTAGCAGCAAATTGAATTTATTAAACAAAATACGTTGGGGAAGATCTTTCGTTATCTCAATCCCAACAATATGGTTAGCGCTGTTTTTCTTTATTCCTTTTCTGGTTGTTTTAAAAATTTCACTGGCAGATCCGGCAATTTCTGTACCTCCCTATACAGATCTGTTTGCATGGAGTGCACAAGATGCGATGCTGGAAATAAAAATAAAACTGGGTAATTACCAATATCTTTTTGGCGATTCATTTTATTTAAGTGCGTACCTAAGCTCAGTTAAAATTGCCGCGGTTTCTACTTTTTTTACGCTACTGATAGGCTTTCCAATGGCCTATTATATTGCCAGTAAATCGGGCTCTACCCGGACGCTTTTATTAACACTGGTGGTATTACCTTTTTGGACCTCTTTTTTATTGCGGGTGTATGCATGGATGGGATTTCTTAAAAAGAACGGTATTGTTAACGAGTTTTTACAAGGTGTTGGCATTATTGACCACCCTCTGCAACTGTTGCAAACCGACTTTGCTGTTTATATCGGTATTGTTTATACCTACTTGCCTTTTATGATCTTACCTTTGTATACCACGTTGGAAAAATTGGACAAGAGTTTAATCGAAGCGGCAAAAGATCTCGGAGCGACGCCTATTCGCGCCTTTTTCTTAGTGACTTTACCACTGTCTATGCAAGGCATATTGGCCGGGTGTTTGTTGGTGTTTATACCTGCTGTTGGCGAATTTGTGATTCCGGAACTGTTAGGTGCCTCTGATACCTTGATGATCGGTCGCGTACTGTGGGATGAGTTTTTCCAAAATAGAGACTGGCCAATGGCGTCGGCTGTCGCTACCTTGATGTTAATTATTCTGGTTGTGCCGATTATGTTTTTACGAAATGGTAAAGAGGAGGAAAAGAGATGATAAATCAAAATTCAAAATTTTTATCAATTTCAACACTATTTGGCTTCGTCTTTCTTTATGCGCCAATCATCTCATTAATTATTTACAGTTTTAATAAATCAAAATTAGTGACTGTTTGGGGGGGATGGTCAGTAAAATGGTATGTGGAACTGTTTCATAATGAACAAATTATAGATGCCGCATTAGTCAGCTTAAAAGTCGCATTTATCACCGCAACACTTGCCGTCATTTTGGGGGTATTGGCGGGATATGTACTGAGCAGGATGGGGAGATTTCGTGGTAAGTTGATTTTTTCCGGGTGGATTAGTGCGCCACTTATTATGCCCGAGGTGATAACCGGTCTATCTTTATTGTTACTTTTTGTGTCAATGGAAAGATTAATCGGTTGGCCTGCAGGCCGGGGAATAACTACGATTATTATCGCACATACTACGTTTTGTATGGCCTATGTTGCGGTTATCGTGCAATCTCGTTTGTCACAGATGGATAACTCCCTGGAAGAAGCGGCGATGGATTTAGGTGCAAAGCCCTATAGTTTGTTTTTTTTAATAACCTTGCCGATTATATCGCCAGCTATCATCTCCGGTTGGTTACTGTCGTTCACTATGTCCTTAGATGATTTAGTCATTGCCAGTTTTGTTTCCGGCCCGGGTCATAGCACCTTACCCATGGTTATATTTTCTAAAATACGCTTTGGCGTATCGCCAGAGGTCAATGCACTTGCAACCATCATGATTTTGATTGTTGC
>JBATHQ010000724.1:0-4285 GCA_049667005.1 Psychromonas sp. | reverse complement strand
ATTTAGATCAGCCTAACTGCAAAAAAGTCATATCAAATCCAACCTATTTCCATTTAGGTTACACCTGTACGACTGCAAATGATGCTCTCACTGCGTCAAATGTACAAACGACAGATGATGACAGTTTCTTTATCTATTCTACTGCAGAGCAAACCACCACAGAAAACGTTCAGTAAACCTTAATAAAAAATAAGGCAAAAAAAGTTGGGGAGTTAGCGAGCGTGGCAGCGACTCTCGTATTCGCTAAAAAGCGAGCATGGCGATAGCTTGAATTTTCACTACCAGAGCTGATTGGGGCATATTGCACTTTAGTGATTGCAACTGCCAACAAACTTTATAATCATCAATTCATGTCGAAATCTTATTCCGGATTTACACCATAACCTTAAGATTTATATCGTAATAATATTGTATTCAGCCTTTTCTGACGAATTATTGTGGAATAGTTACAGTATCTGAGATATAAAAAATTCCAATCATGTACAAGCCAGTTAACAGTATGTATATTAAACACTTATTATCAAAAACAGGTGATAAAAACATGAACCCCACTATCAAGATATTAACTTCCGCTTTATTTGTTAAATTTTCAGGCCTTATACTACTTGCCCTCTTTACTGTTGGCTGTAATGAAAATGCTGCGCCGAATCCCGCTACTGGATTTAAAACGACAGGTGAACAGAGTGAAATACAAGATAAAACAAGCATTGCGCTGGTGATGAAAACCCTCACCAACCCTTTTTTTGTAGAGGTGGAGCGTGGGGCTCGTCGAGCAGAAAAAGAGTTGGGGATCACATTATTGGTCAAGACTGCTGCACAAGAAACGTCCATACAGCAACAGACAGGAATTGTTGCGGATCTTATTCGCCAGCAGGTCGATGCGATTGTTATTGCCCCTGGCGATTCTGTTGAGCTTATTCCAATCTTAAAACAGGCTCAAGATAAGGGTATTGTTGTGATTAATATCGATAATCGCCTGGATCAAGAATATTCCAAAAGAGTAGGCCTGTTAAATGTTCCTTTTATCAGTGTTGACAATGAACTTGCTGCATACAACTCAACTAAGGTGCTGACTGCTAAATTAACTCAACCAACGGAAGTGGCTATTATAGAGGGGATACGTGGCGCATTGAATTCTGAGTTTCGAAAAAAGGGGGCTATTCGAGCATTTGCCGAAACTGAATTTGCATCGCTAGTGGCAACAGAAAGTGCTAATTGGAAAATCGATGAAGCCTTTGAACTAATGGCAGAACTCTATAAAGCTCATCCCAAGATCGGGGCAATATTTTGCGCCAATGACATGATGGCATTAGGGGTCATTGAATACCTGCGAACGACAGGGAAAAAGGATGTTTGGGTAGCAGCTTTTGACGCTATCCCTGAAGGTCTAGACGCGATTAAATCAGGTACACTTCTGGCTACCGTAGATCAGCAAGGGGCTGAACAAGGCTATCAAGGGATTGTAGCCGCTAATAACATGCTATCAAGCAAAAAGATCCCTCTCGATATTAATATTGAAGCAAAAACTATTACCAACTAGGTCAATAGCTGCCGAGGTGATTATGAATTGGAGTTACAGAAATATATTCCCAAAATATATCGGTTTACTGACAATTATCAGCATAATCCCGCTGTTGATTGTCGGCATCATTTCCTATACAAATGCCAGCCAAACTATTCTTGAGACTGAAAGACGCTTCTCCAGCGAATTACTTAATAATAAAATTGAATTGTTGCAGTCAAAACTAACTCAAGTCGAAAGTTTAATTGGCAATATCTCTAGCGTAGAGTTGATAACCAATGCACTTGATGATGAATTATCAGAGTCGAGTAACTACACAGATCTCGCTACAAAGGCAAAAATTGGCTATATACTCAATGGTTATTTAAGTCTGCAAGGATTGGTTTCAATCGATATTTTCACTTCAGGCGGCACACATTATCATGTTGGCGACACCTTATTTGTGGATGAAACCAGAGATGAAATTAAAGCGCAGATTTGGCAGGAAGCACTGGCCAGTCCGAAACAGGTCTATTGGGCAGGAATATTACCTAATATTAATAAATCATCAAACCAGAAGATGGTGTTAAGCGCAGCAAAAATTATTCAAAAGATTGACCGAGCCTCATTGGAGAGCCGACCTATTGCAATGATACTGGTTAACATTAATATTGAAAATTTAAATGCAAGTATATCGAACAAAGATAGCACTGAAGACGTTAGTATTTACCTTATCGATCAACGTGAAAATATTGTTTATAGCCATCAACAAAATGACATAGGCCAACCTGTAAAAGATATCTTTCCTTTCACTGTCACTGATAACCATAAATTGAATCGATATCGATGGAACGGGGAGGACTACTTTATTCAAAAAAGTACCATTGCTGAGTATGATTGGCAAATTTTCAATCTGATTCCGGAAAAATATCTGCTTCAGGATATAAATAGAATAGGGACGATTACCTTCTATCTTGTATTCGCAGGAATATGCCTGACCTGCATCGCTGGCTGGTATTTTTCTCGTAATATTGTACAGCCTATTAAAAATGTCATTAGTGCCTACAAAGGGCTGCAAAATAACTCTTTTAACAAGACAAAACGACTTCCTATACGCAGTGATGATGAAGTGGGTGAGTTGCTCAAGGGGTTCAATACCTTCTTGGATAATCTGGAGGCGCGTGAATTATCCGAAAATGCGCTTAGGGAAAGTGAAGAGCGATACGCCTTAGTCGCCAGAGCCACAAACGAAGGCTTGTGGGACTGGAACATTAAAGAAAATGAGATCTATTTTTCACCCAGATTTTTTGCGCTGATTGGAAAAGATGCAGATCATAGTCGTTCCTTAAATACGCCCGAAGATTGGTACAAGCTGATTTATCCAACAGATCTGCATTTGGTAAAATCCACAATAAGTGCGTATCTGAATAATAAAACATCACATTTTCAGTGCGAGCACAGATTATTACATGATGATGGCAGTTATCGCTGGGTACTTTCAAGGGGGCTTGCTATTCGAGATGATACCGGTAAAGCAATACGAATGGCCGGTAGCCATAGTGATATCACTTATCAGAAAAATGCAGCACATAAATTAAAATATGATGCCTTTCACGATAGCCTGACAGGTCTCTATAATAGAGCCTGGTTTAGCCGTTATTTACAGAAATTATTAGATGGTCACTCAAGAAATAAAGCATTAAATTTTGCCATCTTATTTTTAGACTTGGACCAGTTCAAACAAGTGAATGACACTCTCGGCCATACGGTTGGCGATGAGTTACTCATTGAAGTTTCCGGACGCTTAAAAGCCACCCTCCGCGAGAAAGATCTGCTTGCACGTTTTGGTGGCGATGAATTTGTTATTTTTCTTGAAAGTGATGAAAATTATCATTTTATACAAATTGCTGAACGCATTATTAAGCAACTTGCCTTACCCTTCTCGATAAATAATAGCGATCTCTACATAGGCGCAAGTATTGGCATCACGCTACAGGCGACAGGCTATAAGGATGCGAACGAAATGCTTAGAGATGCCGATATCGCAATGTATCAAGCTAAGAAAAATGGCAAAAATTGCTACGTCATTTTTGATGAAGAGATGCATCATCAACTACTTAAGCAAATTACTACCGAAAAGTTGCTGCGAGATGCCATACAAAACAATGAATTGGAACTCTATTATCAACCTATTATTTCATTGTGTGATAACCGTCTTGTTGGTTTTGAAGCATTATTAAGGTGGAACAATCCAACACTTGGCCAAGTCAGCCCTGCCGTTTTTATTCCATTAGCGGAAGCTAACGGCACTATTATCCAGTTGGGTCAGTGGGTATTTGAATCCGCGTTTATTCAATTGAAGGCGTGGAAAGAGGAGTTTGTAGGCTTTGATGATTTAGTCTTGTCGATTAATATGTCACCCGCGCAGTTTCTTGATGAACTATTTTTGAAAAAGCTACCTGACATGATGGAGGCATACAATATTAAAGGTTCAGAGATAGCCATTGAGATCACCGAAACGGCAATCATTCGTAAACAAGAATTAGCCGCCAAAGTGATACGCAATTTCAAAAAATCGGGCATTCATATTCATCTGGATGATTTCGGTACAGGCTATTCCTCGCTTAGCCACTTGGCTGGCTTTCCCATCGATCTTATAAAAATAGATCGTTCATTTATTCAACGGTTCGGTATCAATTCAGAAGAAGATAAACTGGTTAAAGCAATCATCAATTTTGCTCATGATCTCGGCATTAAATGTACCGCAGAGGGAATAGAAGAAGC
>JBATHQ010000723.1:0-3771 GCA_049667005.1 Psychromonas sp. | reverse complement strand
GTGTGGTAACTACATAACTAGCACAAAAAGGCTCTTCTTTCTCCTAAAAAATCGGTAACATACTGAAATAAAATAGATCTTCCGTCGATTCAAAAGATCTACACCCAAACGAATTTAACAGATCAAGATGTCGTGTCGCATCGGTATGAAAAACGTTGCGAAGTTGCTTGCAAATTAAAAGGTTCTTTTTGTCGTGCTAGAAGTTAAAAAAACGCCTTTAATAAATAATTAAAGGCGGTTATCAATAAAACAGTAGTACTATTTCATGACGGGATTGTATTAATGGAAGTAAATATTATCGAAGTAAATCGTGGCATCAGATTGACTTTCAAACTTCATATAGTGAGCAGCACTCAGATTAGCACCAGGATAACTAGAAAGTGGAATATCGACACTAACCCAACTACCTGTTGTCGTAGTGACCGTATATCCCGTTTCAGTGCCTGCACCGAATACATAAACATCGACCGATGTTGCATTTGGCGTCCAATAATCAAGATGCAAATATGTTTTACCTGATAAATCTATATCAGAGAACCCGACACCTTGCTTATCTAAGTTTTCTAACTTGAAGGTATTGTTGCCATCTATCGACACTTCAGACGCAGTCGCATTTCCCCAACCCACGTAAAGATTAACACCAGCGATAGCAGCATACGCATCACTATAAAATGAAAGAACATTGCTTGAACTCTCTGTTGGCGTTGGTGCCGCTACTTCTGGCTCATCAAGTACAACGACAACCTCTTCAGAGAACGTTACATTATCAACATAAACAATCGTATCCGTTGTTCTGTCGAGAATATCAGCATGAACAGTGAATCCAGTCAATGGGTCTGAAGTCGCACCGATTCGTCCGCAGAAATTAAATGTTAACTCTTCCCAAACATTGATTGCCGAAGGAGTCGCTGTAACAGGGGATTGAGCCCAGCCGCTAGATGTCGATAACTTAATACTGATATCACTAAGCGATGATTTATACACCATCATTTTTATCGTACAGTTAGTAGCATCAAGCGTAATTCCATTTTCACCGACTCCACTAGTTGAAAACCCCGCCCACATACTCGCACCGGCTTGTGCTGTATACTTAGCAACACCATCTGAACTATTGATGCCAGTTTTATCTGGATTAGTAACAAACTCTAATGGAGGATTATCGCCATTTTCAAATGATGTCCACGTTAATTGATCCGCTTCTTCACCTTCAAAATCAATACCGTCCGCAACCGTCGTCGTCGCGCCACCGCCTGAAATAGGAGAGATAACTTCATCGGCCCCATCTGGGTAAAATGCAACATTATCAAGTTGGTAAACCGCACCGTCACCTTGGCCCCAAGCTGGGAATATCATCACTCTGTTAAGAGTATCAAGACTTACACTTTCAGCGATTGTACTGAGAGGGAAAACAAAATGCTGCCACTCACCTTCTGTAATAGCGTCATGTTCATTGGTACTATCTAATAGAGAGTAATCATTTAAGACACTGCCATCTGAAGATTCTATTTTAAGATACCAGGTATCGGTAACAAGGCTGGTCACTTTAAGATCAAATTCCAATGTCCCAGTAGAGCTATAACTACTTACATCGACAACAGAACCATCATCATCAGGCTGATATCCCGCGACCGCCGCATCCGCACCAATTGAAAATTCAGTCACATCACCGTAATCATCACCTTGATCAGTCAACACCTGCAAACTGGCTGCATCATTTCCAACCCATGATTCCCAATCATTATTTCCGTCTGAAATAGTGATCACAGCTTCAGTTGCATCACGAACCGCATCACCCACACCTTCGTCTGCAACAGTAACTGTTCTTGTTACTTCGTCAGCAATATTCCCCGCGCTATCATATGCGCTATAAGTCAGCGTATATTTTCCATTGATAGAAGTATTAACTGAGCCCGTTAGCGTTGCCTCTAAATCCGTATCGACATTATCTTTGACTGTTGCCCCTTCATCTATGTAGGTAGCACCATTCAAAACAGAAACAGAAGCATTACCCACCAAGGTTATAACTGGGGCTTCTGTATCTTCCACATCGCCAACAATAACCGTTCTTGTCACAGCAGTTGCGGCATTACCCGCAGCATCAGAAACCTTGTAAGTAATTGTATAGCTACCATCTTTAGATGTATCAAAATCCTCCAACCCCGTTACTGTCGCGACTAAATCGTCATCAACATTATCTGTAATGGTTACCCCTTGGTCAGTGTATGTGTCATTAATGCCTACATAAACAGTCGCATCGCCCACCAAGGTAATAATCGGTGCTTGATCATCATCACTTGTTGAATCTGCAGCGGCATTGAAAATCACATTGTCGATATTATAAACCGCGCCTTCTTCACTGCCCCATGCAGGTGATATAATCAATTTATCAATAGCAGTCAGATCCAGACCACCTAAATCACTAAAATCAACAGTTACCGTTTTCCAAGTCCCAATGACCAGATTTGAAATCGAAAATTGGACCTCCGCGCCTGTCGTGGCATCGGCATCATAGATTCCACCATCACTCTCAAGTTTCACATACCAATCACTTGTACCAGTATCACCTGTACTTGCACTTTCAGCAGTTGGAGCACTGATCACTTTGATATCGAAAGTCAATGTACTAGCAGAATCGAATCCACTGACATCAAGAGAGCCAGTAGAAAAACCCAGTGCCGTTTCGGAAGCATAATCCGTAAACTGAACAACTAGACCATGACCGTCTGTTGTATCTGTTGTCACTTCGGGTGCGGAACTAGTACAACAGTCATAAAAGCTCCAATCTTCATTAAGTGCATCAGCAAAGACGGTAATACTGTCGATAGCGATTGTTTCACTACCGCTTGAATCTGAATCAGAATCGGAATCTGACGTTGTAGTTGATTCATCCCCACACCCCGTTAAAGCTAACGCTAAAGCTGCTGCTAGCGCTGCATTTGCAAGTTTAAAACTTTTAATTCTTTTCATTTCGCATATCCTTACGAGTTAATGTACAAAAAGTCATGGGATCAACCGCCATTCAACACAAAAGAAACCGCTTACTTACGCGCCGAAAAATGAGCTTATTTTCTTTTAGCAGTAACGTAACCTATACCACAGGTATATATTGTTATAGATAACCACTAAAAACTCGTTAATCACTAGAGATGCACTATAAAGATTAATAATTGAATACAAACAACACGCTGTACAAAAGGTGAGTAAAATCACTTGTGAAATCGCTTTCTTGTGACTTTAATCGCAATAAATTTTCTTTCTTCCGCTTTTTCAATATTTTCACTCTTTATAGCGATTACCTGTCGAAATAAGCTATCCACTCCCGATGAACAACTGAAAAAGCACGCCATTGAAAACGAGTTGTGAAGCTGCTCGCAAATCACAGCAGTAAATAGCCTAATCTTGGTAGTTATGTTTTATCTGGGATATTATAAATGCTATAAAGAAAGCGCTTACAATATGTAAATTTATAATAAGGATGGAATAAATGACTAAGACCTACTCCCAGCCAATATTCAAAATAACGGCGGTTGCATTAGCAATCGCTTTAGCTGGTTGTGCTACAGACACACCGGTTAGCAGCGACACAGATGATACGCTAGAAAAAACCTCAGCACCGCGTGCGCTCGAGTTAACGGCTCAACCCATTACCCCAAGCAGTAACTGGAAAATGATCTGGAATGACGAGTTTGATGGTGACGACATTGATATGTCTAAATGGAGTTTTGAAGAAAACTGTTGGGGGGGCGGCAATAACGAACAACAATGTTACAC
>JBATHQ010000722.1:0-7085 GCA_049667005.1 Psychromonas sp. | reverse complement strand
GATTGACCGTTTTTCGAGTGTTATGGTAAGCCTGTCCGGCGTTCTCCAACTCCTCTTCAACGGTGTATTTGTTTATAAAAACTTGATCTTCACGGTACTTTATTACCGGAGTTTGATAGGAGCGTTTGATTGCATGCCTGGACAAATTCTGCGTTACCTTGTTATTTCCGCCAATCTGCCTGTCGGGCTGATAGTGATTGAGCTTGGATCGCTTCACATCTACGTAAACATATTCGCAAACATCTGCAACCAGTTCAATCTCATCAGTGGAGGTTATTTCAAAACCCTGAAGTGCGAAGGGGGTGCCTAGCCAGGGGCGATCTAAATCGCAAACATACATGCCAATGTTAAGCTGCTGTACGGGGACGCGCATTGTGTGTAGATTCCGTTCAAACATGTTGCTGCCTTAGGCTTTGTTAAAAAGCCGGAGTTGTTGTTTCACACAAGCGAATATACTCGATCTTAGTTGGCGCTGGTTTTGTATTTTGATTATTTATTTTGATTTGTCAAATGACAATAATTCCCATCGTTAAATTAAGCGCAAAAAACTGATAAGGACAGTAAAGCAGATTATTATCTGGTCAGGCTTCTATGGTCAACATCTGTTCGCTCTTTCTAATGCTTTTTACGGTGAACTACCTTATTGAATCAAGGTTGAATTGTTTTTTATTTTGTTCTTTTCCTTGCTTAATGTGCACCGATTTGGTGCATTTTTCTGTGCTGCCCACTCTTAGTGACTAACCTTTTTATTTTTTAAAAACAAACAACTAAATTTTAATTAACCTTTATTTTCAATGTGTTACTTTGCTTTGTTGTATGGTGAGTGATTTGGTGTTTCGTATTTGGCTTAATTATTGCTTTTTAATTATTTAATTGGATGGCGAACTACCATCAATGCTTGCATTTATCTAGGCAACAGATTCAGCTTAGGGGGGCAAGCTTGATAACTGCAGACTGCACAAGGTTGGTTAAAAAAAGAGGGGATAAATGCATAATAAAATACTTATCTTTACTGATTTAGATGGCACATTGCTTGACCATCATACCTATCAAACAGACGCTGCAGATGACACTATCGCGCAGCTTAAATCTAAAAATATTCCTATTATTCCCAACACCAGCAAGACGCGTGACGAACTGTTATTGATTCGCGAAGCGTTACAACTTGATACACCTTTTATCAGTGAAAATGGTGCGGCCGTTTATATACCTGTCAACTATTTTAAAACACAGCCTCAAGGCACCGAACTGCAAGAGGGCTTTTGGGTTAAAGCATTTAGCCGCCCGACAGCGTTCTGGTTATCTTTATTAACGCAGGAAGCACAACAGTTTAGCGCTGACTTCTGTGGCTTTTCGCAAATGAGTGCACAGCAACTGGCGGATTTAACCGGGTTGAGTTTGGCCGATGCGACATTAGCTAAACGGCGTCAATACGGAGAGCCTGTTAACTGGTTAGGCTCTCAGCAGGCGAAACAGGATTTTATCAAACATATGCATCAGTTAGGGGCTAATGTGCTTGAGGGAGGGCGTTTTTTACATATCAGCGGAAATAGCGACAAAGGACAAGCGCAAACCTGGTTAGCACAGCAATATAAAATTAATCAACCGGATTTAACCTTGACGACGATTGCACTTGGCGATAGCCATAATGATGTTGCAATGTTAGAGGCGGCTGATATTGCTGTTCTGGTGCGCTCTCCTGCGCATGATTTTCCAGCCTTACAAAAAGAAAATGATATATATAAAAGTAGTGAATATGGCCCGGCAGGCTGGGCGGAATGTTTACAAAAAATAATTTTTAAGTAGTAATTAAGGAACTCCTATTATGGCTGATTTTTATCAAAACGGTATTGTTACGACAATGCATCATTTATCGCAACGCACTAATGAGGATCTTGAGGCAGAACTGTTGAAGTTTTCAGCAATAAGGCCGATGGGACTGATATTACCTTCCTTGTATTCTGAGTTAGAGGGTAAGGCGTTACCCGCTATCATTAAACATTTGAGTCAGACAAAATATTTATCTGAAATTGTTATCGGGCTGGACAGAGCGGATGAGGATCAATATCGAAAAGCCTTGAGTTTCTTCAAAAAATTACCCCAGCAACACAGTGTGCTATGGAATGACGGACCGCGATTACAGGCATTAGATGCAAAATTGCAGAAATTGGGTCTTGCCCCAAAAGAGTTGGGGAAAGGCCGTAATGTCTGGTACTGCATGGGCTATACACTAGCAACAGGGCGAAGCGAGTCTGTGGCACTACATGATTGTGATATTTTAACTTACGACAGAAAACTACTCGCGCGCTTACTTTATCCGGTGGCCAACCCGAAATTTAATTATGAATTTTGTAAAGGTTTTTATGCGCGCGTTGCAGACGGAAAAATTAACGGACGGGTGTCCAGATTACTGGTCACTCCATTGATTAAAGCGCTTAAAAAAACCGTCGGGCACCACGAATATTTAGATTTTATTGATAGCTTTCTCTATCCGCTCGCCGGTGAATTTTCATTCCGCCGTGATGTGCTAACTGATTTGCGTATCCCGAGTGATTGGGGATTGGAAATTGGCGTGCTCTCTGAAATGCATCGTAATTACGCCAGCAATAGGATCTGTCAGGTCGATATTGCCACTACCTATGATCATAAACATCAGGATCTGTCGCTGTAAAATAGCGAGGGCGGATTATCAAAAATGTCGATTGATATTACCAAAGCTTTCCTGCGTAAACTGGCTACCCAGGGGGAAATTTTCAGTGTTGAAAATATCCGTACGCTTAAAGCTGCCTATTATCGGACCGCATTAGATTATGTGGATATGTACCACAATGACGCCGTGATGAACGGTTTGATGCTGGATATACATAATGAAGAGAAAGCCGTGGAGATGTTTTCTGAAAATATTATGACGGCAGGACAGCACTTCCTGGAAAATCCAATGGAAACACCTTTTATTCCTTCATGGAACCGGGTGATTAGTGCCATGCCTGATGTTTTAGAGCAGCTTAAAGAAGCGGTAGAGTTAGATCAAATCGAATATAGTAATTAGTAACTAACGGGAAAGGAATATTATGCCTGCTTCTAATCGTAAATCAAAACAATTGGAAAACTTACAAGACAAGTTAAATCAACAGCTTATAAGTATTTATCAGGACGTTGATTTAGACATTACTGTTGATGTGTTGAGTCAAAGATTAATCTCTTTAATGCGTCTGGATCAGACATGTTATTCACCCGTTGTTGCACAAAATAAGTGGTCAGAAAAAGACGTTGTTTTGATCACTTATGCAGATAGTCTGCTTGAAGCGGATAAAAAACCGTTAGCGACATTGCACCACTTTATTGATAATTATTTAGGGAAAAGCGTTAACAGCGTTCATATATTACCTTTTTTTCCCTATAGCTCCGATGATGGTTTTTCAGTAATTGATTATTCGAGTGTTAATGAATCATTCGGTGACTGGACTGATATTCAAGCAATCGCTAAGGATAGGCGTTTAATGGCGGATCTGGTGATCAACCACTGTTCCAGTCGTAGCGCCTGGTTTGAAAATTTTATTAAGGGTGAGGGGATAGGGCACGATTATTTTTATACAGCGAGCCCTGATGATGATCTGTCCATGGTTGTCCGGCCCAGAACCTCGGAGTTACTGAAAGAAACTGAAACGGGAAAAGGGGTGCAGCATGTCTGGTGTACTTTCAGTCATGATCAGGTTGATTTTGATTTTAGAAACCCGGCGGTATTAGAAGCCTTTGTGGCAATTATTCGTTTATATCTGGATATGGGAGTAAAGATTTTCCGTTTAGACGCCGTTGCATTTTTATGGAAAACAATCGGCAGTGAATGTATCAACTTGCCGGAAACGCATACCGTGATCCGTTTACTTAGAACCCTGATTGAACATGCACAGCCCGATGCCATTATTATTACCGAAACCAATATTCCCAACATTCAAAATTTAACCTATTTTGGTAATGCCAATGAAGCGCATGCTATTTACAATTTTTCATTACCGCCTTTACTAGTCAACACCCTTGTTACGGGCGATTGTTTACATCTTAAGCGCTGGCTGATGAGTATGCCGCCTGCACAAAACGGCACCTGTTATTTCAATTTTATAGCCTCCCATGATGGCATTGGTTTACGTCCTGTTGAGGGATTATTAAGCGATCAGGAATTAAATACGTTAGCCGTTACTATGGAACGTTTTGGTGGCAAAACCTCATGGCGTACAACCGATAACGGTCAACAAAAACCTTATGAAATCAATATTGCCTTATACGACGCTCTGCAGGGAACCGTTGAGGGTGAAGATAAATTAGGATTATATCGATTTATTTGTGCGCACACTATTATGTTTGGGTTAGAGGGGATACCCGGGATATACATACACAGTCTGTTAGGCACTCGAAATGATTATGAAAAATTACAAAATACCCAACATAATCGTGCCATTAACCGCCATCGTTGGGATTATGAAAGCCTGCAGGAAAAGCTATCTGATAATTCTAATCACCACCATAATGTTTTATCTACGCTGAAAAATTTAATTAATATCCGTACCAGACAGAAGGCATTCCATCCTAATGCGACACAATTTACACTGCATTTAAATGATCAACTGTTTGGTTTCTGGAGACAGAGCCAGGATAGAAGACAAAGCATTTTTTGTATCAGTAATATAACCAAAGACCGTTCGGAACTTGCTCTTAGTGAACTGAATTTGATTGCGACTGAAGATTGGTATGAGTTGATCACCAGAACAAAAATTGCGACTTCACAGTTAACGATCAGTTTGCAGCCTTATCAGACGGTATGGATAAGTAATCTTGATATGGATGTTTGCTAAGGCTATATTTTTAGCATCAGTTTACTGAACAGGTTAAAACGTTGCCAATGGAAGTCATTGCTTATGCACAACAAAGAGAGTTGATGGTCAATCAGCAGATTGCTGGACGCGGCATTACCGATCTCAACGTCTTAAATGCAATGAACACTGTGCCGAGGCATCTGTTTGTGCCGCAACATATTGTAACTCAAGCTTATGATGACTGTCCGTTGCCGATTGGATTTCAGCAGACTATCTCTCAGCCTTATATCGTCGCGTTAATGACCGAATCTTTACAATTGAAAAAGCATCATAGAGTACTGGAAATTGGCAGTGGTTGTGGTTACCAAACGGCTGTATTAGCCGAAATTGCCGCGCAGGTTTACACTATTGAAATAGTTCCGGAGTTGGCGCAGCGCGCAGCGAAAAGTCTGCAGACTTTAGGCTATCAAAATGTGCATTTTAAATGTGGTGACGGTTTAAGCGACTGGGCAGAGCAAGCTCCTTTTGATCGGATTATTGTTACTGCCGCTCCCTCCTCGCTGCCAATGCCATTATTAAAACAGCTAAAAATCAGCGGCAGTATGATTATTCCTTTTGGTACTTTTTCACAGAATTTATACCGCATTGTGCGCAACTCAGAAAATACAATAGAACAGCAGATCTTAGCGCCAGTCAGATTTGTTGCTATGACCGGCAAAGTTGAACATGAAAACGGCTGATTCCTTTCCTGAAAGTATTTAATAAAACGTTGGAATAATGCCTCTGATACCATCAATGAACATCTGCACCGACATGATCAGCAGTAACATGCCCATCAACTTTTCTAATGCCGTCAGACCTTTTGTTCTTAAAATTTTGTACAGATAGGGGGAAAATAGCAGGACCACCGCAGTCACTGCCCATGCAAGCAGCAGTGATAAAAACAGTTTTCCGGTATGATCAGTATTGGTTTTCGCTAATACCAACAGCGTTGCCAGAGCGGCAGGACCGGCAATCATCGGCATCGCAATAGGAACGACTAAAGGTTCGCTTGAGTCTTTTGAGGCAAACATATTTTCACCGCCAGGCGATGGGAAAATCATCTTTAATGATATGACAAAGAATATGATCCCGCCGGCAATGGTGACCGCCTGTGATGACAGATGAAACAGGCTTAAAAAGTTTTCACCAAAAAACAGAAAAATCATCAAAATCAGGAAGCCAATCAGCATCTCCCGAATAATTATTTTGGTATGGCGTTGTTTATCGACTGTTTTTAGAATACTTAATAACAATGGAACATTGCCAATGGGATCGAGAATAAAAAACAGTAATACCGCTGTTGAAAATATTGAGAATGAGCCTTCCATGTCAATTAATCCTTTAAAATCCTAGTGGTTGTAATCCGGGTAGTTTGAATATAACCATCGTATTACGGCAGAAAGTGCAATGCATCTTTTCTTTTTTACTTGTCATAAAAATAATTTTGCAAACAGAGCCTGATAGGCCATTAAATTTAAACCTCCTTGGTCGGGCTTTGAACCTCAATCAGCAGTAAAACATTCGTCTCTTGAAATTAATTTATAATTTGTATTTAATCGTACCCAACGATAACTTATTATGTATACCTATGCTACTTGATACTTTTCATGCGCTAAATTTTGCATTAAAAAAAACAATAAAATTATAAAAATAGGGAATTGATATGATGATTGATATGAAACCGCTTGAGCTTTCCAAGCGCGGGGCTTGCCCGGAAGAGTATAGTTTTGGAAATAATTTTTCTGATCATATGTTCAGCCAAAATTATACCAAAATTACAGGTTGGGCAGGTGCAGAAATTACCCCTTATCATGCATTAACCCTTGACCCTTCTGCAGCTGTTTTTCATTATGGACAAGAGATATTTGAAGGCTTAAAAGCGTACCGCACAGCGGATGGTACGATCAATCTATTCCGTCCGATGGAAAACTTTAAACGTTTTAACCGTTCTGCAAAAAGAATGGCAATGCCGGAAGTCGATCCGGAATTTCACTTACAAGCATTGAAAGCCTTGATCTCTATTGATCATCCTTGGGTTCCTGAACAAGCAGGCGCATCTTTATATATACGCCCGACGATGATTGCTACCGGTAAAAAATTAGGCTTAGGCGCCAGTGATGCCTATACCCATTTTATTATTACCGGCCCAGCAGGCTCTTACTTTAAAGGCGGTTTTCAGCCGGTATCAGTTTATATCGCTGACCAGTATCGCCGTGCAGTAGTGGGTGGTGT
>JBATHQ010000721.1:0-5282 GCA_049667005.1 Psychromonas sp. | reverse complement strand
GTTAGTAGTTAGTCGTCAGTTGTTAGTAGTTAGTAGTTAGTAGTTAGTAGTTAGTAGTTAGTCGTTAGCTGTTTGTCGTCTGCCGTCACTAATAACTAAAAACTAATAACTAATAACTCATCCCCCATAACCCATAACCCGTAACTCGCAACCCGTAACCCGCCACTAATAACTAATAACTAATAACTAATAACTAATAACTCGTCCCTCGCCATTCGCAAAATAGATTATTAAGGTTAATTTGATTGGCATAACTATTTACGTAACTGCTTTATTGTTTTCCTGCAGTTGTCAATTAAGCGTTAAAATTAAGCAAAACCTGATTCGATCCCTACTTTCCCCCTATCTTGCACCGTGCTATATTGTTACATCTTAATTTTTAACCCTTTTGCTCTTTTACTAAGCAGTTCTAAAATAGCAAAACAGATACTTTTATTTGGAAAAATCTATGATCCAATCGACTTCTGGAATCCGTCAAGGATTTCTCGATTTCTTCGCCAAGAAAGGCCACCAAATTGTGGGTAGTAGCTCACTTGTGCCGGACAATGATCCAACCCTGTTATTTACTAATGCCGGGATGAATCAATTTAAGGATACCTTTCTTGGTACTGAAAAAAGAGCTTATACAAGAGCTACATCCAGTCAGCGCTGCGTGCGTGCAGGTGGTAAACATAACGATTTAGACAATGTTGGTTATACCGCCCGTCATCATACCTTCTTTGAGATGTTAGGAAGCTTCAGCTTCGGCGATTATTTCAAACGCGATGCGATTGCTTTTGCGTGGGAATATTTAACCGTTGAGTTGAAACTGCCAAAAGAAAAGTTATGGGTAACGGTATTTGATGAAGATCTGGAAGCCGAAAAAATCTGGATCGAAGAGATCGGTGTGGATCCTGCCCGTTTGTCGCGTATCGGTGCGAAAGATAACTTCTGGTCGATGGGTGATACCGGTCCATGTGGTCCTTGCAGTGAAATATTTTATGACCATGGTGAACACATTTGGGGTGGACCTCCAGGAACACCGGAAGAAGATGGCGATCGTTATATCGAAATCTGGAACCTGGTATTTATGCAATTCAATCGCCATGCTGATGGCACAATGGAAAATTTACCAAAACCTTCTGTCGATACCGGGATGGGGTTGGAGCGAATTTCTGCCATTTTGCAAAACGGTCATTCCAACTACGATATTGATATTTTCCAGGGATTGATAAAAAAAGTGGCCGCGGTAACGGGCTGCAGCGATCTGGAAGACAAATCATTACGCGTCATTGCCGATCATATACGTTCATGCGGCTTCTTGATTGCCGATGGCGTCATGCCGTCTAACGAAGGTCGTGGCTATGTATTGCGTCGTATTATCCGCCGCGCTGTACGCCATGGTAATAAATTGGGCGCAACGAATGTTTTCTTTTTTAAAATTTACGAAGAGTTAGTTAATCAGATGGGCCTGGCTTATCCTGAGTTAATAGCACAACGTCAATTTGTTGAGAAAATATTACGTTTGGAAGAGGAGCAGTTTGCTAAAACGCTGGACCGCGGCCTACAAATATTAGATAACGAATTAGATGCGCTGGAAGGTGCTGTTATCCCTGGTGATGTGGTTTTCAAACTTTATGATACCTATGGCTTCCCTGCCGATTTAACCGCAGATATTGCGCGTGAACGGGAATTAACTATCGATCAGGCTGGGTTTGATAAAGCGATGGCCGAACAGCGCACTCGTGCACAGCAGGCAAATAACTTTGGTACAGACTACAGTAATGTTCTTAAGTTTGAGCAACACACCGAGTTTACCGGTTATGAGACGCTGGAAGGGGCTGCTACAGTCACTAAACTGGTCGCTAATGGTACTTTTGTTGATTCATTAAAAGAGGGTGATAAAGGTCAGGTTGTTCTGTCGCAATCGCCTTTTTATGCAGAATCTGGTGGTCAATCAGGTGATGCGGGCGAGATAGTGCTTAACAATGGTGTGTTTGTTGTGACTGATACGCAAAAATCAGGAGAAGCATTTTTACATAGCGGTTTTGTGCGTAGCGGCTCGTTAACAGTGAATGAAAAAGTGCATGCACAAGTTGATCAGCAGCGTCGTAAATCGATTGCTTTGCACCATTCTGCTACACATCTGCTGCACGCTGCATTACGCCAAATTCTCGGCGAACACGTAACACAAAAAGGTTCATTAGTGGATGCTGAGAAGTTGCGTTTTGACTTCTCTCATTTTGAAGCTGTCTCTGCGGATACGTTACGTCAAGTTAACTTCTTAGTAAATCAGGCGATTCGTAATAACTTTGAAGTTGTTACTAAATTAATGGATATCGAAGAAGCAAAAACATCGGGCGCAATGGCGCTGTTCGGTGAAAAATATGACGAAATGGTGCGTGTTGTCCAGATGGGCGATTTCTCAACTGAACTGTGTGGTGGTACTCATACCCAGCGTACGGGTGATATGGGGCTGTTCTTGATTCGCTCCGAATCAGGTATTGCGGCAGGTGTACGCCGTATTGAAGCATCTGTCGGTGCCGCCGCCGGGAATGCCATTACAGATATTTTAGGTGAGGTTGATAAGGTCTGTACGTTGGTGAAAGGTGACCAGTTTTCGCTTGCTGATAAAGTCCTGACCATCTTAGATCGCACTAAGCAACTGGAAAAAGAGGTTGCCCAGTTAAAAGCTAAAATTGCCAGTGCAGCAGGCTCTAACCTGACTGATAATGCAATTGAAATTAACGGTGTGAAAGTTATTATTGCGAATATGGAAGGTATTGACCCTAAATCATTGCGCGATAGCGTTGATGAAATGAAGAATAAACTGCAATCAGGGATTGTTGTTTTAGCCACTGTGGTTGCGGCTGATAAGGTCAGCCTAATCGCAGGTGTGACAAAAGACTTAACCCAAAAAGTGAAAGCGGGTGATTTGGTTAATCTGGTTGCCGCTCCCGTTGGCGGTAAAGGTGGTGGTCGCCCGGATATGGCTATGGCCGGAGGTGATAATCCTGCTGCTTTAGCTGATGCACTGGCATTGGTTGCTCCCTGGTTAAGTGAGCGTTTGTAATCGATAGACCCGCTATGTAAATAGCTTGAATAGATGAGAAATAACGATGGCATTATTAGTTCAAAAATATGGCGGAACCTCGGTAGGTAACGTTGAGCGCATAAAAATAGTTGCTGAAAAAGTTAAAGCAACAAAAGAAGACGGTCATGATGTTGTGGTTGTTTTATCTGCGATGTCGGGTGAGACTAATCGTATGATTGCACTGGCAAAAGAGATAACACCTAACCCCAGCACTCGGGAAATGGATGTGTTATTAACAACTGGTGAGCAAACTACGATTGCACTTTTGGCAATGGCATTACATGATTTGGGTGTTGATGCCGTTTCTATGACGGGTGACCAAATCCGTATGAAAACGGATTCAAGCCATGGTAAAGCGCGTATTTTAGATGTTGAAACCGATAACCTTAAACATCAATTGAAACTCGGACGTGTGGTTGTGGTCGCGGGCTTCCAGGGCCGTTCAGAAAACAATGATATTACCACCTTAGGCCGGGGCGGCTCAGATACCTCGGCGGTAGCTATTGCTGCTGCGCTTAAAGCCGATGAATGTCAAATCTACACGGATGTCGATGGTGTTTATACGACGGATCCACGTGTTGAACCTAACGCTCGCCGTTTAGATAGCATTACTTTCGAAGAGATGCTGGAAATGGCGAGTTTAGGCGCTAAAGTTTTACAAATTCGTTCAGTCGAGTTTGCTGGCAAATACAATGTACCACTTCGTGTTCTATCAAGCTTTAAAGATGGCGGTGGGACCTTAATCAGTTATGAGGAAAATAAAATGGAATCTCCTGTTATCTCCGGTATTGCGTTTAATCGTGATGAAGCTCGTTTAACATTATCGGGTGTGCCGGATCAACCCACTGTGGCGGCGCAAATTCTTTCACCCATTGGTGCGGCGAATATTGATGTTGATATGATAGTCCAAAATACAGTCGGCAATGGTAAAACAGATTTTACTTTTACCGTGCATCGTGACGATTATCAGCAAACTAAGGAACTTTTAGAGAAGGTGCGTGTCTCATTACACGCTGATAATGTACAGGGCAACAATGAAATAGCCAAAGTATCAATTATTGGTGTCGGTATGTGGAATCACCCGGGTGTTGCTCAAAAGATGTTTGAAACACTGGGACAGGAAGGTATAAATATCCATCAAATAGCCACGTCAGAGATAAAAATATCAGTGCTGGTTGATAGCAAGTACCTTGAACTTGCGGTACGTGCACTGCATAAAGCATTTGAATTGGAAAATGAACCTTCAGAAGAAAAATAAATTTTGCGATATGAGACAGAAAATTATTTCTCTTTTTATGGTGCATTGGTCCATACTTAATTTTAATGGGATAGATTAATTCTAACAGGAGCAGGATATGCTTATATTGACACGTCGAGTTGGAGAAACTCTGATGATAGGCGATAACGTTACCGTCACCGTCTTGGGTGTTAAAGGTAATCAAGTCAGAATTGGTGTAAATGCACCGAAAGAGGTATCAGTTCATCGCGAAGAAATTTATATGCGTATTCAAGCTGAAAAAAGTGCCGAGTAATAAAGCGTAATTTTATTCTTCTAAAAGAGCCTCGTGGCTCTTTTTTTTGCTTTATTGATTAAAAATCATTCGCAATCAGCCTGGTTTTTTTGCGCAGTGATAAAAATTGTTTGATAAACAGGCAAACAGATATTAACAGTCAAAAAATGTTTGACTTGTTTTTAGAAGACAGTATTATGTGCGCCACAAGACGACGGTGGGGTGGCCGAGTGGCCGAAGGCGCTCCCCTGCTAAGGGAGTATCGGGTTTATAGCCTGATCGAGGGTTCGAATCCCTCCTCCACCGCCATTCTTGTAGATTCTTAAAGCGGGTGTAGCTCAGCTGGATAGAGTACCTGGCTACGAACCAGGCGGTCAGGGGTTCGAATCCCTTCACCCGCACCATTTTTCTTGCACGAAATGGTAAGCACTAAGAATCGAATATTAAAAACAAAAAGAATATCGCGGCGGGTGTAGCTCAGCTGGATAGAGTACCTGGCTACGAACCAGGCGGTCAGGGGTTCGAATCCCTTCACCCGCACCATTCTTTATAAGCTTACTTCGGTAAGTTTTTTGTTTTTATGGGCTTTATAATATTAACTTATTAATATTATGCACTATGCGGGTGTAGCTCAGCTGGATAGAGTACCTGGCTACGAACCAGGCGGTCAGGGGTTCGAATCCCTTCACCCGCACCAT
>JBATHQ010000720.1:0-2484 GCA_049667005.1 Psychromonas sp. | reverse complement strand
TGACGCTCGCTAATGACGGATAGACGACACCTGTTACCAAGTGTCGTCCTCCTAAGAACCGTACGTGCAACTTTCACTGCATACGGCTCAAGCCTCCACTAAGGCGTATTATGTTACCCAGAAACCTTACATTACAAAGCAGATAAGACAGGATTAAACCATGTGTTTCGACATTCCTTCCCAAGTTTCCGCTTACTTAAGTAAGCTTCATATTGAGGGTCGTAAGGGGTAGCCGCACCTCTGATTTTTACATGTCTTTTTATTGGGGTATAGGCAATTTGAACAAGGTTGAATAAACAATCCATGTTCGCAATTTTCTGCCAACCGTGAAATTGCCATTGACCTTTACGATTCAGAAAATATTTCCGCGCTATCCAGTGTCTACTTTTATTTGGATGACGTCTCCTTGCCCATCTCCACAACATCAGGAACATTTGATGACCTACATAACCGAAGACTTGTTTTGCAACACAATGGCGATAATAATTCGCCCATCCTCTCAGTTTGGGATTCATCATCTTGATGAGATCATTCACTGGGATAGTTAGATGTTTCCTAATGAGTTCACGCATGTTTCTCAAAAATGACAGTACATTACTTTTACTCGGTTTAATGAGTAATTTTCCGTTATACTTTCTGACATTGAATCCCAGAAAGTCAAAACCATCATTGATATGAGTAATATGCGTTTTCTCTTCAGAGAGTGTTAAGCCTCTTTCTTGTAGAAAATGAATCAGTTGCGGTTTTATTTCGTTAGTGAGCACTTCCTTTGAAGTGCCCGTGATCACGAAGTCATCTGCGTAACCTATAAAATTGATTTTATCACCAGTCTTACGAGCTATTGATTTAACCAGTTGTTCTAAACCAGCAAGTGTCAATAACATAAGTGTTGGAGAAATTATCCCTCCTTGCGGCGTTCCTTCTGCCGTTTTATAGAATAACCCCTTATCGATAAAACCACACCCAAGCCATTGTTTCAGCATTCGCTTATCTAATTGAATGTTGTCGATAAGCCATTGATGACCAATCTTATCGAAACAGGCTTTGATGTCTCCCTCAAGAACCCATCGTGCTGAGCCTTTCTTACACAGGCACTTAAAGCACTGAGCTATAGCATCAGCGGTGCTACGGTTAGGTCGGAAACCATAACTGTTTGGGTCGGCGAAGGTCTCTGATATAGGCTCCAGAGCAGTAAGATGTAACGCTTGTTGCGCTCTGTCTATCATGCATGGAATGCCTAAAGGTCTGAGCTTACCGTTTTTCTTCGGGATATAGATACGCCTGAGCGGTTTAGCTTGGTAGCCTTTTCTACTCAGTTGATTAACCGCAGTCATACGACGGGCATCTGATTTCCAAATGATGCCGTCAACTCCTGGTGTTTTACTGCCTTTGTTTTGTGATACTCGTTTAACAGCAAGTAATTTTGCTGATTTCGAATGAGTCAGTATCCATTGCAGAGCTTTTGCCTTGCCTTGTTTACCTTCTCTGGTTGCTTTTGCAATGCGCATCTGAAGCTTTAATACGTGCTGCTCAACAGCTTTCCAATTGATGGATTGCCATTGAGTACCGTAAGAAGAGGCACTAACTTCATTTGAAGTCATCATTTGCGTTTCTCCTTAAATAAAGTTCTTCAAATCATCTTGCAATGGGAGACCAGCTGGAAGTGGGCTCACTTTTGTGTCAGATATTCATCTGTATCTGCATCATTACAATGCAGCATTTGCTTTCTCCAGCCTCCTTTACCTGCACCACTATCGGCTTTCTTCGCAGACAGCTTTCCCTATTGGGAATAATACAGGCTTACCGTGTTCCGCATGGAACGCAATGTCAGGTTAGATGCCCACTCTAATGCGAAGGGATTTTTCGATCACGAAAGAGTATATGCCAACCTCTTTCCTGCCCTCGTTGCCGTTTTGGCTACAGCGTATTAACCACTTCCGCTGCTTGGCGCATAACGCACCTTAAATGGGTTCACTTACATTCATCATACTGACTCCCTAGCACTTACCCGACTTGTGGTTATCAGGAGGAACGTCTTCTCACGATTCTTTTCCCGTCCAATGGACTTTGTTACATTGTCAGACTCGCTACTTTATTCAGAGTCCTAGGGTCATCTGGTGATACAGATGGTTCACTCTTATCGCGGTGAACAGCGTCACATACGACTTCACGTCGCACGGCACATAGCGCCCTAGAAAATTTACTACCAGAGACAAAAAAGGCTACCATTTAGGTAGCCTTTAATTTGCCTTCAATTATTGCGTTTAACGGGTGTTATGGAAAATGAGAAGTAAACACACAAAGGTGTCTATTAAGACGGCTCACACTACCGCTACCTATCCTTATTAGCTGTAAATTTATATGGGGAGTTTTTTTCTATCCATTTATTTGCAACTTCGCCAACTCGTTTAATCTCTTCAAACAATGGAGCCAATTCAAGTTCAAATTTTGTTTGGTTTCTATTTTCAGATACGAATATCAATT
>JBATHQ010000719.1:0-2342 GCA_049667005.1 Psychromonas sp. | reverse complement strand
TTGCTGGATAAATTAATGACCCGACGTCCGGCGGTTATTATTTTCGCGTTACTGGTATTTGTCTCTTTACCGTTGTTGTTTCAATCTATTCCGGCAGAGCTTGCGCCTAAAGAAGATAAAGGCGCGTTAATGATGATGTCTAAAGCACCGTCAAATGCAAACCTGGATTACATCGAAAATAGCATGCGGGTAATAACCGCTGAAATGGGCAAACAGCCTGAAGTTGCCAGCACCTTGGCCATGTCGGGCATACCTAATGCTAACCAGGCATTTGGTATTGCGATTATGAAACCCTGGAGCCAACGGGAGAAAAGTCCGGCACAGCTTTCAGCGGCTTTAACCCCGACCTTTAACAGTGTCGCATCGGTAGCTACCACGGCCTTCCAGATGCCCGAATTACCCGGATCATCGGGTGGTTTGCCGGTACAGTTCGTGATCACCACGGCCAACCAATTTGAAAGCCTGGTCAGTATTGCCAGCGATGTTTTGGCGGCAACGCAGGCAAACCCAAACTTTGTCTACTCAGAGCTGGATTTAGCCTTTGATTCTGCCACCATGAATATCAAAATTGATCGCGATAAAGCCGGTGCTTACGGCGTTACCATGCAGGATATAGGTATTACCTTAGGCACATTATTAAGTGATGGTTATTTAAACCGGATCGATCTTGATGGCCGCAGTTATGAGGTGATTGCGCAGGTAGAACGGAAATATCGCTTATCGCCGGATAACCTCGGTGATTTTTATGTGCGTGCTAAAAATGGCGATATGTTACCGCTCAGCGAATTGATTAGTGTTGAAATATCCGCACAGCCGCGCTCATTACCGCACTTTAACCAGTTAAACAGCGCTACTATTGGCGCGGTATTAGCACCGGGTACCTCTATGGGGGAAGCGATTACCTTCTTCGAAGAGCTGGCAACGACAAAATTACCGCAAGGTTACCGCCATGATTATCTCGGTGAAGCGCGTCAATTTGTAAGCGAAGGCAGTGCCTTATACATGACCTTTATTCTGGCGATATTTATTATCTTCCTGGTACTTGCCAGTCAGTTTGAAAGTATCCGTGATCCGCTGGTTATCTTAATGACGGTGCCGCTTGCCATTAGTGGCGCCTTAGTTGCCCTTGCCTGGGGTGCGGCAACCATGAATATCTATACTCAGGTAGGTTTGATAACGCTGGTGGGGTTAATTACCAAACATGGTATTTTGATTGCCGAAGTTGCCAAGGAGGAGCAGTTGCACCACGGATTAAACCGTATTGATGCCGTTAAAAAAGCTGCAACAGTGCGTTTACGTCCTATATTGATGACCACAGCCGCCATGGTAGCGGGTTTAATTCCACTATTATATGCAACCGGGGCAGGCGCAGCCAGCCGATATGGAATCGGTATTGTGATTGTGGCGGGATTATCAATCGGTACCTTATTTACCCTGTTTATTCTGCCGGTTATCTACTCCTTTATTGCCGGGATTCACAAACCGCGTGAAGTATTTGATGAGACGCTGGAGCACAAAATAAAAAGCAAAAACAGCGAAAATAGCGAAAGCGTTTTATAACAGTTCGATGGCGTAAAAAAAGAGCTTAACGTTTTGCGTTAAGCTCTTTTTTTTGTGAGCAATTTTTAACTATAGGTTATAGCAATTGTATTATACGTAACCCTCAGGATTGCGTGACTGCCAGCGCCAACCATCTTCGGCCATCTCTTTGACGGTTCGAGTTGCGCTCCAATTAAGCTCTCTATTGGCTTTTGATACATCCGCCCAGCATTCGGCAATATCACCGGGTCTGCGCGGGGAAATGCTGTAAGGGATCTCTTTACCGCTCGCTTTGGCAAAGGCGTCAACCATCTCCAGTACACTACTGCCTTTACCGGTACCCAAATTATAGATATGCAGACCTGCTTGTGATCCGACCGCTTTAAGCGCGGCAATATGGCCATCAGCGAGATCCATCACATGGATATAATCACGCACGCCGGTTCCGTCAGGGGTATCGTAGTCATCTCCGAATACCGCTAATTTTTCACGCCGCCCCACTGCAACCTGCGCAATGAAAGGCATTAGGTTATTTGGAATACCCTGCGGGTCTTCGCCCATCGTGCCGGAGTTATGCGCACCAACCGGGTTAAAGTAACGTAACAGGGTAATGCTGAACTGCGGATCCGCTGCCTGTAAATCGCGCAAACACTCTTCAACAATATATTTACTGCGCCCGTAAGGATTCGTTGTCGCCCCCGTTGGCGTAGACTCAGTGATCGGAATCTCCTTCGGATCACCATAAACAGTTGCTGATGAGCTAAACAGCAGACTTTTAACGCCGACTTTTTTCATCACCTCAG
>JBATHQ010000718.1:0-6354 GCA_049667005.1 Psychromonas sp. | reverse complement strand
GTTGCATGTAATGCATCATCAACACGGTCTTTTTTCTCTTTCATTTCAACTTCAGTGGATGCGCCAACTTTAATAACTGCAACACCACCGGCTAATTTTGCTGAACGTTCCTGCAATTTTTCTTTATCATAATCAGATGTAGACGCTTCGATTTGCTGTTTAATTTGGCTTACGCGTGCTTTGATAGCAGACTCGTCGCCAATACCATCGATGATAGTTGTTTCATCTTTGCTAATCACGATACGTTTAGCTTGACCTAAATCTTCCAGTGTCACTTTTTCCAGATCTAAACCAATCTCTTCAGAGATAACCGTCGCGGCAGTTAAGGTCGCAATATCTTGTAACATCGCTTTACGGCGGTCACCGAAACCAGGCGCTTTAACAGCAGCAACTTTAACGATTCCGCGCATATTATTGACCACTAATGTCGCCAATGCTTCGCCTTCTACATCTTCCGCGATAATTAATAATGGTTTAGAGGCTTTTGCAACAGCTTCTAATGTAGGCAATAATTCGCGGATGTTACCAATTTTTTTATCAACCAGTAAAATGTATGGGCTATCAAGCTCAACGGTACCTGATTCATGATTAGTCATGAAATAAGGAGATAGGTAACCACGGTCGAACTGCATCCCTTCAACCACGTCTAATTCAGTTTCTAAGCCCTGACCTTCTTCAACAGTGATAACGCCTTCATTACCTACTTTTTGCATAGCAGAAGCAATGATTTCACCAATCTCATGATCAGAGTTAGCAGAGATAGTACCTACTTGGGTGATCGCTTTTGAATCTGAACAAGGTGTTGATAGTTTTTTTAATTCAATCACTGCAGCTTTAACCGCCTGATCAATACCACGTTTTAAATCCATCGGATTCATACCCGCAGCAACCGCTTTTAGACCGTCAGTAATGATAGCTTGTGCTAACACGGTCGCAGTTGTTGTTCCGTCACCGGCTGCATCATTGGTTTGAGAAGCCACTTCTTTGACCATTTGTGCGCCCATGTTTTCAAACTTGTCTGCAAGTTCAATCTCTTTAGCAACCGTTACACCGTCTTTTGTAATTTGTGGAGCACCGTAACTTTTATCGATAACAACATTACGCCCTTTTGGTCCTAAAGTGACCTTTACAGCATTGGCTAATATATTAACGCCGTTTAGCATTTTAATGCGTGATTCATTTCCAAATTTAATATCTTTAGACATTATTGTGTTCCTTTAAATTTTTAATATTGAGAGTCTCACTGTTCGCTATTTAGCAAAGTGAAGTAGGCTTTATTCAACAACAGCAAGAATATCGTTTTCGCTTAAAATAAGTACTTCCTGGCCTTCAATTTTTTCTGTTTTTAAACCGTAACCTTCACTAAAAATAACAATATCTCCCACTTTTACGTCAAGTGGTTTAATTTCACCGTTATCTAAAATACGACCTTTACCTACAGCAAGCACTTCACCGCGAGTAGATTTTTCAGCTGCGCTGCCCGTTAATACAATACCACCAGCAGATTTCGTTTCTTGCTCAGTACGCTTTAAAATAACTCGGTCATGTAATGGACGAATAGTCATGTTTTTTTCCTCAATGATAATAGACGGTTGAACCTAGGTAGTAGATGGAGTTTAAAAATCGGTTTTCAAGTGAAACAGATAAAAAAATTCACTTGAGCAGGAAAACAGTTCAACGCGGCAGAATTGAGAATAATTTAATGCTCAGCAGGTTGGAAAATGTTCTGAAATTGTGCAGGAAAATTTAAAACAGCTGGTTAGTGGTCAACCAGCTAATATAGAGCAGTTATCCCGGCAGGAGTGATCTTTTATTTTTAATAATATTAGATTAAGCCGGTAATTTTTTAGGCTCGGACAGTTCGTTAATAATCTGATTAATTTCACTGACAACAATGCGAATTGTTTTTTCATGTTTTTGATGCTGGTAAGCAACAACCTTCCCTTCAATAAGCCTTAATCGCCCCAAACCAACAATAAAAATGCGACCATTAAAAAACGCTCGCACAAACTTGGCGATTTGGCGTGGTTGATATTTTTTAAACGTTCTCAGCGTAATTGAACTTTTACTAGTCACTTTTCATCCTTAATTAAGTTTTCGTTTTTACAGTATTAACTATTTGGTGCCACATTATGGTGCATTAAGTTGATAATGTTAATGATAAAAATGAGATCCAGCACTCTTTTTTGGCTTTTTTTTTACATTTAGTTGCGCACACAGAGTTGAGGTGTTCAGAAAATAATCACTTTTTATCATCATCTTTGCGTTCAAACTCACCTTCGATAATATTTCCATCGTCTTTTCGGCGTTTTAAATCATCACCAAAAGGTGAATCGGCAGATGACTGATAAAATCCACCGGGGATTGCTGAGTTTAATTTAACATTAGCCAAAATAAATTTAGCGACGACGCTGCGTATACCCGGTTGTAAAATTAACAAGCCCAAAAAATCCGTTACAAAACCGGGTGTGACCAATAACACGCCGGTCACTAATAACATAAAACCTTCTACCAGTTCCTGCCCCGGAGATTCGCCACGGGCAAGGCGCTGCTGTAGTTGCTGAAATAGCTGCAGCCCCTGACTTCGCACTAATGCAGAACCAACAAGCGCAGTGAGTATCACTAAGCCCACCGTCGGCCATGCACCTAAAAAACCACCTACCTTGATCAGGACATAAATCTCTAACAAAGAAACACTGACCATGGTTAAAAATAGCTTTGCAAACATAGTTGCTCCTAATAATTCAAAATGTTGTTTGTTCTAACTGAGGTCAAATTTCGATAATTCAATGCGATAACGAATAATAAGGGTGATTAATATCTGATTCGTCTAACAAAATCCGCAAAAGTTCACTTTAAACTCATTGAAAATCAAGATAGTTTTAGAGGAGTTGATTTGTGTACGCAACTATTACTCCGCTTTCCATACTTTAATACACCAGAAAACCGGGATTAACAGTAGCGACATTATCAGGAATACATAACCATGCAGTTGCGCATAAAAAATACCGGAAAGGTAAGTGAACCCGGCCATCATCAATCCTAACGCCACGCCGGAGTATAGTGATTGGTAAGAGACCATCTCTGAATTTTTCTGTAACGCAATGTAGCGAATAGTCGCTAAATGTGTCACCGCGAACGTCAGTGCGTGAAAGGTCTGAAAAGTGGCCAGAAGATAAACATTGTCGCTAAGCGCAAAAACTAACCAGCGAGTGATAGCAGCGAGCAATCCCAATAGCATCATCTGTTTGATTGACCACTTGGTAAATAACTTATTATTAAAACGCATTAATAATATTTCGGCGAAAACCCCAATCGCCCATAACCACGAAATAGTGACACCCGACAGCCCTATTTCACTCCAGTGAATTGTACCAAAAGCGTAAAAAGCGCCATGGCTGCCTTGAATTGCACCGACAATGATTAAAAAAAGGAGCACATTCCGGCGTTTAAAAAGACTGAAAAGTGATTGTTTCTTTTCTGTAGTAGAGATAACTTCATCATGTAATTGCGGTGATAAACTTAATAAAGAGAGCAACCACATAACCATTGTCGCGACGATAATTGCCCATAAAATGGCATCCTTTCCTGAGCCGACAATTAACCACCCGACGCAGGTTGAGCCGACAATAAAACTAAGCGATCCCCACAACCGTACTCGACCATAATCAAGCTGAATCTGCTTTACTAAACGAGTACCGACAAGGTCGCCTAAGGGAGCCAGCGGTCCCATCATAAAGTTAACCACTAAGGTAATCACCGCCAACCAGATATGATCATGGAAAAAGAGTAAAAAAGAAAAAGCCAATAGCGTAAAAAAAACTAAAAAACGCAACAGACGCAGATTCGATTTTGCACTCGATACCATAGGTAATAGAGTAAGATTACTGACAAATCTTAACAGCAGGCCTAGCGAAAAAAGTAAACCGATATTTTCGCTTGATACGCCTTTATCCAATAACCAAATCCCCCAAAAAGGCAAAAAAACGCCCCAGATAAAAAAGAAAGTTATAAAATTCAAACTTAACCACAACTTAGCCGGAATCGAATACAAAACACACCTCAGGGATCATAAAATGGCGAATTAATAAACTGCTAAGCAATAAAGAGATATCCAAACAACTCAAAGATTGAGATGCAAATCGCTTAGGTATAAATAGCTTGCCAGTATATATTTAGAAAAAATAGATTGTACTCTGATGTCGAAATTAAAAACCTAAAAAATCATTAAAAAAATAGCGTATTTAGCGCTTTTTTTTCGATATAATATTGATCATTGATTGATAAGAAAATAATTTCTACAAATGCTAAAACAAGAATATGTGCACGAGCATAATCCGAATAGTTTGTGTTAGGATACAGCGCAAATTTTGACACAAATAAAGGGGCAGTCCTTGGTTCTTTGTCTATCTTTATAGGGTCTATTTTTATATAACGAAAAGTCCGCGACTTACCAACTTCGGACTAAAACCGGTCAACATAAAACCTGAATTATATGCACGAAACGCAATAAGCAGCTTTATGATCAGCCTACACACCAGTGAGCAAAATAATGAATAAAGCTAAAAAACTTACCATCCGCATTAAATTCCCTTCAACTCAGAATGATCCGGCCCAAGAGAATGATCCTGTCCAAGAAAATAATCCTTCCAATTTCCATCGGGGAAGAATCATTGGCGTTTCCTTGGTTTTTATCCTTATCATGGCAGTCGTGATTGCGAGTGTTTTCTATTACTTCAATCAAGATAATAGTGCGGATAAAAATATAAAATCTCCCACGGTAGCCGAATCTCCTGACCAGAAAACGCTATCTGCGGATCAAGATGCAGCGCAAAGTAGATTACAAAATGCCAGCAATGAAAGTGTCCCTCTCCCTGATGGAGAGGACAAAATCTCAGAGCTACAAGGCGGACAGCCGGCCTTAACTGAGGCAACTGATTCCCCTAGCACAGCAGAATCAGTCGAGCAGGAAGCAGCGCAAAGCTCATTACAAAATGCTAACAATGAAAGTGCCCCCCTCCCTGATGGAGAAGACAAAACCTCAGAGCCACAAACTGTACAGCCGGCTTTAACTGAGGGAACAGTTCCCCAGAACAAAACAGCAGAATCAGTCGACCAGGAGGCAACGCAAAGTAGATTACAAAATGACAATAATGACAGCGCCCCTCTCCCTGATGGAGAGAACAAAATCTCAGAGCCACAAACAGTACAGCCGGCTTTAACTGAAGGAACAGGTCCCCAGAACAAAACAGCAGAATCAGTCGACCAGGAAGCAGCGCAAAGCTCATTACAAAATGAAAAAAATGAAAGTGCGACAACAGCAGAGGCAGTGGAAAAAAATTCAAAACTAAGTAAATCTAAAAACACAGACCTGGAAAGGACAACATTCCCAGGGGAGGTAGAAAAAAGTGCATCACAAAGCGATGTTTATTCGACCTCACCCACAGAAGCGGAATCTGCTGACAAGATGCCGCCATCAACTGAGCAAATAGCAACGCAAAGCAGATCACAAAATACAGGCACAATAACCCTGAAGGAAATAGAAAATAGTTCAGGACAAGGTGCCATCGAACAGACCTCAACCACCGCAACGAATCCCCCAGTTATCTCCCCAAACAATAAAAACAAAAACAATACCATTACCTCTACAGCCCAGAAAAAAGCACTCCCTCCGTTTAAAGAATCTAAAATTGAGATATTCTCGAATCACATTGAACGCTTTGTTATTGCATCATCAATCCAAGACAACGAGCCAGTCGGTACTATCAGCGATATTATTTTTGATGACACTAATATTGCGGCCGTCTATGCCTATTCTGATATTAACGACTTGGAGGCCAACACAATCTATTATAAATGGTTTTTAGATGGCAAAGAGTTGGCAAAAATAAGAGTAGATGTCGGCGCAAACCGCTGGAGAAGTTATTCAAGTAAGTTAATTGAAAATGATAGGCACGGTAAATGGGAGATCGAGATACACAGCGAAGAGGGCAATAAACTCGCCAGCATCCAATTTATCTATTAACTTTTTTGGCAACCTACCCCACACACTAATTTATGTAGGGGCGCATTGTTAATAACTATAAAATCAACCTATTACAGCCTCAGAGCGTCAATGAAATCATCATCTCCGTGAGTCAGACTAAAGAATATTAAGCAGATCATTCTTACGCTATTATTTTATTTCCCGCTAAGCATTTCTATCTACTCTATTTTTCTTTATCATTTTAGTTTTTTTTATAAGGTAAAATCGGTGCAGACACAAAAAACAGTTATTGTGGTAGGAGCCGGTCCGGCAGGGTTAATGGCCGCCGAGGTTATCTGCGCTGCAGGCCACAAAGTGAAGGTTTACGA
>JBATHQ010000717.1:0-2866 GCA_049667005.1 Psychromonas sp. | reverse complement strand
TCTGGAATCAATAAATTAAGCCATCGATTTGTAACCAAAAACTACACTCGCTCCATGGCTTTTACTAATGCAGTGGCACAGTTAGCAAATGAAATTAATCATCATCCATTAATGATTGTTGAATATGACGCAGTAACTGTCATTTGGTGGAGCCATATCATTAAAGGACTGCATAAGAATGATTTTATTATGGCCGCAAAAACATCTGAACTGTTTGCACAGGGTTAATATTAAAAATGAATAGGATCATCCATTAGAGTCTGTTGACTATTCGCGGTTAATTTTTGTTCGAGATAAAAGCGTTTTAATCGCGACGCGAGGTGTGTAGCTTAGTCATTCTAAGTAAATTCCTCGCAACTATTTCTCGCAAATATACCTTTCATCTATACCTTTCAACAAAACCTTTCAACAAAGAGTAAAACGCTTTTAACCGAACTCTTCGGGCCGCGTTTGTAGCGGGTAGCTACTTTCTACTGTGCGTCTGCTTATGTAGAGTAGCTTCACCACACAGCCAGTGCCATGAAAGAGCCTACAAACTGCGGCAAAAACAATCTCGAAAGATAATCAGGCTCTAATATTTAGCCTTCTTATGATTTTCCCCTGAGTTTAATTAACGCATACGCAAAGGTTAATCTATAGCATTCTTTGAAGTAATGTCTGTCTAATAACAAAATACAGACGTAATATAAAATTAACCATGAGGCAAAAGAAATCGCATAGCCAAGCAAGCTATTTGCCACCAAAAAATAATTTTCTGAAAAATTAAAACTCAAGATACAGAAAACGCCAATTAAAAAAACGGGAGTCTGATATCTAAAAAATTTCTTATAATCAAAGGCGATCAATTTATATAATATCCATATTCTGGCAAACAGTAATAAGTATTCTATAACCACCTGTCCTATCACCAGTGCTTTTAACCCAAACGGGAAACAGACTAAGGCGGCTATCAGCATTAAAATCATACTGGCTACGTTAATTTTAAATAATAAAGATGTCTGTCCATAGGAAATCATCAATGTATGTGAAAACCAGTTAGCAACATAGGGGTAAACGGCATAACTAAAAACGACCATTATCTCAACGCTGTCATGCCACTTGTCAGAAAAAACCAATGTGATTACATATTCAGAATGTAAACCTAAAACAGTAATAAGGGGATAAACAAAAAAAGAAACCAGATAAACTATTTTGATATAGGCAAGATCCTTTTCGTCATTGTTGACCCGTGACAACAAAGACAATGATACATTTCTCAAAGGGCTTAACACTATCAGATAAAAAGTGTTAATAATTTTTCTGCCCACATCCATTAGAGCAAAAGCAGCCGGCCCTAAAAAGATACTCGCAATAAAGTCAATTACCCTGCTCTGCCAGAACGTGATGATCTCAACTCCCATAATCGGTAGGCTAAACTTATAAAGCTCTTTAATATCTGTTTTAGAAAACTTGAATTTAGGAATGAAACCTGATAGCCACCAGAGTAATAAAACACTTACAACAGCAAAAATAAATTTATTATAAACCAAGGCCCATGCACCATATCCCTCAATTGCTAAATAAATTCCTACTACCCCCGCTATAACCGAAGCTAACACGTTTCTGATAGCCAAACTCTTATATAAAAACTCTCTCTCCATTTTTGCAGTTTGGATAATTCTAAATGCGCTGATTATTGGAATAAAACTCATACTAATAAATATGTTAGCCATATCTTTGTTGTAGAAATGAGTAATTATGGGAGGGATAATAATAACTGACAAAATACTTATAATAATAGAAATTAACAATAGAAGCCAAAAAGCAGAGCTGGCATATTCATCATCCCAGTTATCGCGTTTAACCAGATTTTCTTTGATTCCTGCACCGATAAAAATAGAAAGAAATTGAAAGATCAGATAAGCAAAGGCAACATAACCAAATTCTTCGATCTCTATAAAGCGGGCAATCACCACATACACTAGTAAAATAATAATTTTGTTCACCATGGCAGCGCCCATGTGCCAGGCACTTGAAATTAAAGCTTGTATTTTAATCGACATTTATATGGACTCTTTTATGGTTTATGCCTAATAGTAGGCATAATCTGACTGATGTGCTAATTTTACACAATGACACTCATTTTATTGTCTATTACCATACTATAAACCAGTAATATTTCACTTGAGTTCAAGATGCTGGCAAGACTGCATAATGATAAGCAGTAATAAATCGAACATCGTCTACATGGAAAATGACGATATTTTGTCGACTTCTATTTGTTGTTTTTCTGTTCTGCATTCATGTCCAATATCGACCCTGTTTGCGCGTCTATAACTCATAAAAATGAGAGATAGGTGCTGAGAAATTAAGCGGTTCAATACCCGTTTGCCGTATCCACTATCATGGTGTGATTAATTGGAGGTATTATCATGACATGCATCCAGAATGGATTTGCTTATATTGGAATGTTTTTGAAGGTGATTCGATTTCATTCTTATGCGATAACAGTAACTTTAATGGGCATCACTCTGGTAGTGCCAACCTGTCGATTAATGGCCTATGAATTTAACGCTAAGCTTATTCAAAGCATTGATACCTCTCTTTTTCGCCCCTCTAGCCCAGACCCATCTGGCATTGCCTATTTCCCATCGCTTAATCCTGGGGAAGACTTTTTTTTGGTCACTGATGGAGAAGTTAATGAGCTGAACATATTTGAGAACGTTAACGTATTCAAGGTCGACCGTAATGGAACCTTGCTTGGCACCTTGTCAACGATTCGATGCAGGGATAATTATCTGCCCTGCATAGATGGTGATAACAATCCGCTTGTCAATCCGCTTGTCCCCTCTCTGGCGATTTCGTATTCCTTTGACCCGTCTCTACC
>JBATHQ010000716.1:0-3589 GCA_049667005.1 Psychromonas sp. | reverse complement strand
ATTATCCTCTGTTCCGGAGCAGCCTTGCAGGAGAGCATAAGTGGCAGTGGCAGCCAGTATAACTGCTGCTGGAAACATCTTTTTTTGGTATTGTTTCATAATACTATCCAAGATAACTGGGTCAGATAAAATTTAACCTTTCTTCGTTTTTTTCACAATAAAGGTTTCTGCACAGTATACGTAAAACTTTTGCAAATGGTTCACCACTACTCTTTTGCACAGTTGGAAATCAGATATTTCCCGTAATTTGGCTAGTTTAATTCTTCTGCTCTTTTATTCTTACTGACTTGTGTCAACCACCTACAGTTATTCATTTAGTGACACTTTAAATTGAATGACCATTGCGCAAAGATTGCACAATGATTGGGGTCACCCATTAGTTAGTTCCGGTCAGGTCTTTCATTGTGTGCAAAATGAAAGACCCCCCAATTTTTAATCAAAATTTTAATTAACAATTTGGCAACTTAACAAGTGTTGATAAGTATAATTGATGATGCAATATTGATGATGCAATAACAATTTCTTAATTTATGTTGAACTAGAATGCATTTAATTACGTATAACGGCATTATATTCAATTAAACGGTGTTCGATATGTTCTCATTTTTAAAAAAAGATCCAATTAAAAGTTTAAATAAACTGTATTTTCAAAAGCTTGAATTGGCGATGCAGGCTCAGCGTAATGGAGATATCAGGTCTTATTCGATGATTACCAGTGAAGCAGAAGATATTAGGGTAAAAATTGAAGCGTTAGAGGCTTCAAAGGAAAAATAAGAAAAAAGCAGTTCATATCAGTTTCGATAATCCACTGTAACTGCCTTTTCATCTTTGCTTCTTCTTTTATGTTGCTAAGTGTGACAGTAATTTATTTACTTATTTATTTATTTACTTATTTACTTATAGAACAATAAAATTGATTGTAAAGTAAAAGCCAACAGCAGATATGCTTGCACCTAAATACCTTAACAAATATTCGCCACGTTGTAATTTTGCAAAATATAACTAATCAACACGACAATAATATGTATAGCTGCGATGCCAGACACAAATCGACAGGCATAAAATCGATTATCAGGTCTTTCATTTTGCACAAAATGAAGCACCCTTCTCCCTTCCTTTCCCCACTTAAAATGGACAATTAATTCCATTACCACGATCCATGGATAACTCATGGATTGTCCAGAAACATAATTTCACAGCAAGCAATGTATATATTTCAAAGTAAAAAAATAATGATGTTATTAAATTCAATCCTGACAAATACTCAGCTGTATCTACTGTATTTATTGCGCTACAATGAATTCACATAAAACTAATTTAGTCAGAGTAGGTGTAAATTGTCAGTTTCAGAGTTAGTAGCTAACAAATTATCTCGAATGAAACGAGGAGTTCCATTTTCTATAGGGGGTTTTTACTCTCTAGGCACTACCACATCTGTTCAAAAAGCAATGAGTCGATTAACGAAAACGGGTAAAGTTACCCGTGTAGCGAAAGGGATATATTCTCGTCCCAAGCCTCTACTAAGCATTCCTTCCATCAAAATCACGGCAAAAGCCGAAGACGTTGCGAAAACTTGGGCGCGTACTCACAAATACAAAATAACTATTCAAGGGCTTGAAGCTGCTTATCGGCTAGGCCTTCAAACCCAAGCTCCTGTCAAAACAGTATACTGGACGACAGGCCCTTCACGTGAATTCCAGGTTGGCAACGAAATCGTTCAGGTAAGACACACTACTGAAAGAAAGTTGCGATGGATAAATAAACCAGAAGGCACTTTATATAGAAGCTTGCTTACGCTTTCGGCAGAACATACTTCAATTTCTACGTTATTGATTGCTATCAAACGTTTGAATTTAAATAAAGACGAATCTATTCACGTGATCCGAAAATTGAGTAATAGCCCAGCATTAGGAATGTGGAAATCTAAGTTAAATGAACTAGAAATTGGCCTTTGCTCATGAATATTTTTGACCTATATGCAGATAAATCGAAGCATGAAGAGCTTGCAACCATGTTTTCTTATGCGGCTCAACAGCATCAACATGGTTTAGCTGCAAATTTTTTGGAAAAGGACATTTGGGTTACTGAAATCCTCCGTTTGCTTTATGATGAAAAACTATTAGGCGACTGCTCTGTAGCATTTAAAGGTGGAACGGCATTAAGTAAATGCTGGGGAGCAATTGAGCGTTTCTCGGAAGATATTGATCTGTCTATTCACTGGGCAGATCTTTCTGGTTTATCAGAAGATGAAGAGTTAACTGCCTGGAAAAAAAGTATTCAAAGTAATAGCCAGAACAAAAAATTTAGGGATACACAGCAACAGCGACTGACTCTGTGGAGTAATCAATTAGTTGAAAAGCTCAATCGTCGATTTGAGGAATACGCAATTGAAGGCTTGTCTGCTGAACTTGAGCCTGATTCACACGGCGAAAAAATTGACATCCACTTCCCACGAGTAACAAAAAACGATAATGATTATCAACTTGACCACATTTTATTAGAGTTTGGAGGTAGGAACAGAGGCAAGCCAACAGAAACCATTAATGTTGACTGTTACATGGATATTATTTCTGATTTCAAGTCACTTGCATTACCAAAAGCGCAAGTAATGGCGTATCAAAAAGATTTTATTCTATGGGAAAAACTCACGGCTCTACATCAATTTTCCACACAAGAAAAAGAACCAAACCCCGATAGACTTGCCCGCCATTGGTATGATGTTGATTGTCTTTTTAACATGAAGTTTTCCGATCCTCTTGACTCAAATGAAGCGATGCGAACCGTCATCGAAATGAAAAAGCATAGATGGGCAAGCCCAGGAGTTGATTACGAGTTAATACTCCAAGGTGGATTAATACTCGTGCCTAACAGAGAAAGGTTAGACTGTATTTCCAAAGATCATCAGCAAGCCGTGTCTGGCGGTATGTTTTTTACTACGCCTGATACGTTCAACATTATTATTCTGCGACTTGAGGCTGCTCAACAATCAATTAATGAATATATAAAATCTTTGAGTAACAGAGCTTAACAGTTCACTTATAACTTTATTGAAACCTTTTTGACTAAAGTGATCATACTTTACCTATCCAAGTCCAAATTAGCCTGTAATAATTCGTCGGCTTTTTCGGTAATGGTGTACCCCATCGCTGCATACCCTTTCGCCCTCTTTTGATACATTCTTTGTAGCATGGGTAAAGAAGCATCGAGATAATCAAACACAATTACCTTCTCTTTCCCCTCAAACTGCCTTTGTATTCGACCCACATATTGCGCTAGTGAGCCTTTCCAAGAGATGGGTAAGACAAGAAATAAGGTATCAAGTTTTGGTAAGTCAAAGCCCTCTCCAATATATTTACCCGTGGCGACAATGACCTGTGTGTCATCCAACGCGGCCATCACCCGATCTCTTTCTTTTGCGTTCATTGCTCCTCGTAACAGCTGAAATCTAATCCCCTGTTGGGACAATAAATCACCCAATAACTGAGCATGCTCTCTACGCTCAGTTAGAACAATTGGATGCCGTTGCTCGGCAACCATCGATAAAATATCAGCAATAATAAGCGCATTTCTTTTATCATCATTTACTAAC
>JBATHQ010000715.1:0-1644 GCA_049667005.1 Psychromonas sp. | reverse complement strand
CTTTGATTTTTCTGCGAAAGCCTTAGTTCACGACAAGAAAAATGAAAACGGATACCGTAGCCACATTATTTTGCTGTAGACGCAATGAAAAATAATTCGGTTTTTGCCGGGCAACTTATTGACGGCTACTTAGGCATCCGGCAATCTGCCGGCAACGCGATTATGAATTTTCGCTGGCGAAACGTTTCATAAAATCAGCAAGACTGTTGGCTTGTGATTCAGTGATCCCGTTATACAGGCTAGCTCTGAGGTAATCACCAACACCAAAAGGCGTCAATGTGCGTAATCCGATGATGCCTTTCTCCCAGCTTTCAATCAGAAACTTATTGGTCAGCTCGGTATCTCCACCTTTGACGTTGAACGGAATATTCATTCGACTTCTTAAGCTTTTATTGCTAATCGGAGTAGCATAGAAACCATTTGAGTTGTCAATAACATCATACAGGGCTTGAGACTTGGCAATACAACGGCGCTCATTCGCGGTCACGCCGCCTTCGAGTTCGAGCCAGTCCATGACCAAACCAACCACTTCAATGTTGAAAGTCGCAGGGGTGTTCCAGAGATTTCCGGCTTCACTATTGGTTGTGTAGTTAAATACACCCGGGCATAAGGGAGATGCCTTATCCTTGCCGAGAAGATCTTTGCGAACGACCGTCATGGTTAAACCTGGATGACCAATGTTCTTAGATGCACACGCGAAAAGTACGCCAACGCCGCAACCATGCCAGTCGATAGGTTTGCTTGAGAAGTCGGAACTGGCATCAACAACTAATGGTATATGCCTGCGCGATTCAGGAAGCTTAGGCAGTCTGTGCAGTTCAATACCGTTTACAGTTTCATTAGAGCATAGATAGACATATTTACTCTGAGGATCGATATCGGCTTCGGTTAACTCAGGAAAAGTCGTGTATCCCCCGGTCTGAGGATCTCTTCCGTCGATGGTCTGAACGCTGCAGTATCTCTGCGCCTCATCTCTTCCTCTTGTTGACCAGGTGCCGTTTACAACATAGGTCGCAACGTCAGACTGGTTGTGGCAAAGGTTCAGAGGCAAAGCGGCAAACTGTCCGTGCCCGCCGCCATGGGTGAATAGCACCTCGTAGTCGTCGGGTATCTCCATCACTTTTCTCGCTGTCGCGATAGCATGATCGAGTATTTTCAGGAACTCAGGCGCACGGTGTGATATGGCCAATGAGGTCAGCCCAGGTTTGTTAAAAATTGCAGCAATTTTTTCTTCGACAGCCTTTGGTAGTGATGTCGGGCCAGGACTGAAGTTGATCACCTCTTCTGACGGAGCGGTAGAGCCAAGTGAACCAACAAGGGCCGGGTGAATGTTTGTATTCATTATATTTTCTCCTTTCATATTCAAGATGCTAAAGACAAGCCCGCATCAGTTGCTTGATCTTTGAGTTTGATGCGTAATGCATCTGAGTGCTAAATCAGTTTCCCTACAAAAGCGCTAATCCCTAAAACGTTCACCATTATCGGCTAAGCTATGTGTTTGTAGCTGCAGGTGGGAAGCCGCACCCAGCCTGTTGTTATTTCATATTGTTATTTCAATATTGTTATTTCAAATCACGATGAGATCAGTATGCTACCTCCACTGCAGTCCGTTTAGCACCAACCACAGCTTTCGTTAGTACCAAC
>JBATHQ010000714.1:0-3611 GCA_049667005.1 Psychromonas sp. | reverse complement strand
CGGCAGCATAGTGTCACGAACAAAACTCCCTTTACCTTTTATTTTTCTGCATTAAGAAGCATGACGATTTCGAACTGCGAAACAGTGTTTCGGTTTCTCATCGTCTGGGGCGCCGTCAGGGCGAAACCACCAACGACAAAAGTTAAAGCAAACGCTTAAAGCAAACGCTTAAAGCGAAAGCTTGCGAAAAACTAGAACGGCTAGGCAGAAGTATTCCCACGCAGAGCTTGAGGGAGGTAAAATTGTGGCTTTACTCGAGTGAAGCCAGAAACATTTTTAAACCAGTCCCCTTCAAAATACAGTATAACTTTTAGATGAGTACTTAGCATAACTCCTATGCTTTGCCAAAACCGCTAAATTTTATTAACGACCGTTTAAATCAGCATATGACCACTGAGCTTTTTTGTTAATGATTCTATTTTCGATAAGGGTAGTGTGTGATGGTATAACAGTTTGTTTTGAGTAGTAGCGCATAGCTAAAGATGTTTGGTTATGATGCAAAATTGTTATCGCAGTCAACTGACTTCGCTAATAATTTTGGATCATAACATTCAATATCCACACTGCTATTTGATACCTGTTATCCATCATCCATTATTAACTAACTTGAATAATAGAGAGAATAATATGCTTTGGTTCTTAACTTGTGTTGCCGCATTGCTCGGTGGATATTACATCTACGGAAAAATTGTTGAAAAAGTGTTTGGTTTAAATAAAAATCGTACAACACCCGCTTTTAGTAAACAAGATGGTGTTGATTTTGTGCCAATGAAAAGCAATAGAGTTTATTTGGTACAGTTATTAAATATTGCCGGCGTGGGTCCTATTTTTGGCCCTATTATGGGGGCATTATACGGACCGGCAGCGATGCTTTGGATTGTTCTCGGTTGTATCTTTGCCGGCGCAGTACATGACTATTTCTCCGGGATGTTATCAGTGCGTAACGGCGGGGCGTCTGTGCCAACACTTGCGGGTAAATACCTCGGACCAACAGCAAAACACTTTATGAATATTTTTGCGCTGGTGTTACTGTTATTAGTGGGTGTTGTGTTTGTATCCGCACCGGCTGGCATGATAACAAACTTGGTTAATGCACAAACTGATATCACTTTGTCAATGACCACAATGGTGGTGATCATCTTTGCATATTATGTTATCGCGACTATCGTACCGGTTGATAAAGTGATTGGGCGTTTGTATCCTTTCTTTGGTGCCTTGTTAATATTCATGTCAGTTGGCCTGATCACTGCGTTAGTATTCTCCAGCGAGCACTCTTTATTAGGTGATTATGAATTAAGCCAAATGTTCGTCAATATGAACCCGCATGATCTGCCGCTATGGCCTGCTCTGTTTATTACCATTGCCTGTGGTGCAATATCCGGTTTTCATGCGACACAATCTCCATTAATGGCACGTTGTATTGAAAATGAAAGCAACGGTCGGTTCGTATTTTATGGCGCAATGATTGGAGAAGGTATTATTGCCTTAATCTGGTGTGCGTTAGCGTTATCATTCTTCGGATCAGTAGATGCTTTAAGTGAAGCGGTTAATAGCGGTGGTCCAGGCAGTGTTGTATATGATTCATCAATCGGTCTGTTAGGCGTGTTTGGTGGTATCGTTGCATTCTTGGGAGTGGTTATTTTACCGATTACATCAGGTGATACAGCATTTCGCTCTAGCCGTTTAATTCTTGCTGAATATTTCAATATGGAGCAGAAATCTATCCGCAACCGTCTATTAATGGCTGCACCGCTGTTCGTATTAGGTGCGATTTTGACCCAGGTTGATTTTGGCATTATCTGGAGATACTTTGGTTTTGCTAATCAAATGACTGCCGTGATGATGTTATGGACTGCTTCTGCATACCTGCTACGTCATAATAAATTTCATTGGATAACAACAGTACCAGCTATGTTTATGACCACGGTATGTATCACTTTTATATTAAACAATTCGACGCTGGGTTTCGGGTTGGCAATGGACGTGTCTACGGTCACCGGCATTTTAGGTATGCTGATGATCACCACTTATGTTATTAAACGCTCTAAAGGTAAAATGGTGGCTGATGAGCCAGTTCAAGATGAGCAGCTTGATGCATCCATTAAGGTTGTTAATGAGACAAATTAATCTCTTTTAATAGCTTAACTTTCTGAAAATGGTTGTTCAAAATGGATAACCATTTTTTTTTGTATTTTAAAAAAGTTGCTCCTTTATTTAGGAGGATACCGCGCTTATATTTATCAATTACCTTAAGTATTTTTTTATTAAAATTGCATGTAAAAAATTAATCAATAAGTTTTGTAAAAACAATAAATTATAGATAAGATCAGATCAACCAAGTATCAATTAAATTGATACTTGGTTGCTTGTGAGTTCATTCAAAATTCATCCTGATTGTTATCCGGCAATACCTAAGGTAAGTTAATGAAATACTCTTTAAAACAACTGGCTGTTTTTGATGCCGTTGCCAGCCAAGAAAGCGTGAGTGCGGCTGCACGTATACTGTCCATGACACAATCTGCTGTCAGCATGTCCCTCTCCCAGTTTGAAAATGTATTAGACCGGCCATTGTTTGTGCGTCAGGGCAATCGACTGATATTAAGTCATTGGGGACGTTGGCTAAGGCCTAAAGCGAAAAAATTATTACAGGATGCCCAGCAAATAGAATCGGGTTTACATGATCAGCAATCTATTAGCGGGCAATTTTTTCTTTCTGCAAGTCAAACGGGGGCGAAACATATACTGCCTTTAGTTATCAGTAAAATTGATACTGATTTTCCTGATTTACGAATCGAACTTAAGGTTGAAAATACTGAGCATGTTATTCAGGGGGTGATTGATCATGAATATGATATGGGCGTGATTGAAAGGCGTAATTATGACCAGCGTATCCATCAGGAGGATTTGTTCGAAGATCATCTTGTTGTCTTTACCAATCCCAACCACCCTTTTGCGAGGTATCCATCGGTTAACCTCGCACAACTTGAACAGGTCAAGTGGATCCTGCGTGAATTGGGCTCTGGTACGCGGCATATTTTTGACTGTGCTGTACATGGAAAGATTGATAATATTCATGTTTGGAAAGAGTATGAAAGTATCTCAGTGATTAAAGCGTTAGTCAAAAATGGCTCTTATTTGGGATGTTTACCTTACATGGATGTGGTCAAAGAGGTACAACAGGGGGATTTGGTTATTCTGCCGACACCAGAGCTGGATATGAAGCGTAGTTTGTCATTTGTCTGGCGAATAGATGCCGGTGAAAACCCGCAACGTGATTGTATTGTCGCAGAAGCGCGCAGACTGGTCAGGCGTTATAAAAAACAGATGGACACCCCCAATGCCAACCCCAATCATGCATAAATTTATTAGTAAATCTTACCTCTAAGGGATTAAATGCGCTAACCTTATTGAGCCGTATCTGGGGATTGAGCCTTTAGTGAGGGGCGGCAATGATTTTTATTGCCTCCTGAAGGCGGGATTCAGTTGTTTATGCGTGGCAATACTGTTGAGCCGGGTACTTGAGTGTAGGTAATGCTGTAAGTAATAAAGGATAAAACAAACAGACCATGTTTTATCCTTTTGATTATCTCAGCTGATTTTATTGATTAAAC
>JBATHQ010000713.1:0-1977 GCA_049667005.1 Psychromonas sp. | reverse complement strand
AGCAAAGCAGGCGCAAAGTCGGATTAAAGCCCTGGAAAAAATGGAAGAGTTATTGCCTGCACATGTAGACAGTCAATTTAGTTTTTCATTTAGAGAGCCGGATGCGTTACCGATGCCGCTGTTAACCTTGGAGAAGGTCAGTGCAGGCTATGACGATTTATTGATTCTAGATCAAATTAAATTAAACCTTGTACCAGGCAGTCGTATCGGTTTATTGGGCCGTAATGGTGCAGGTAAATCGACGCTAATTAAATTGTTATCAAACCAGATTAAACCTATATCGGGTAAACTTGAGATCAATCCGAACGCTAAAATTGGTTACTTCGCGCAACATCAATTAGAGTTTTTACGTTTAGATGAAACACCACTTCAGCATCTTGCGAGGCTTGCGCCGGATGAAAAAGAATTAACCCTGCGGAATTTCTTGGGTAGCTTTGGTTTTCAGGGCGATAAAGCGTTAGATAAAGTCGCTCCTTTTTCTGGTGGAGAAAAAGCGCGCCTAGTGCTGGCGCTATTAGTGTGGCAAAAACCAAACCTTCTATTACTTGATGAACCAACCAACCACCTTGATTTAGAAATGCGCCATGCATTGACAATGGCATTGCAGGAGTTTGAAGGTGCGATGGTGATTGTGTCGCATGATCGTCATTTATTACGTACGACAACAGATGATTTGTATTTGGTACATGATAAAAAAGTAGAACCATTTAGCGGTGATCTGGATGATTATCACCGTTGGCTCTCTGAGCTACAGCGAGTCGAAAAACAACCTGACGCTAAAAAAGAAACTATTTCGCCAGCGGTAAACCGTAAAGAGCAGAAACGTTTAGAAGCGGAGTTTCGCAAAACAGTGACCCCGTTTAGAAATAAACTAAACAGTTCCGAAAAACTAATGGATAAATTTACCCAAGAGTTACAGGCAATAGAAGAGCAGTTAGCTGATCCCTCATTATATGAACATGCTTCAAAAACACGTTTAACAGAATTATTAAAACAGCAGGGTGAATTAAAAGAGTTGCTGGAAAATGCAGAAATTGATTGGATGGAGGCTCAAGAAACGATAGAGCAGATGCAGACCGAGTTTGAAACTCAAATTTAACCACTTGAGTTTTAGATAAGGCTTGTTCATAATCTTCTATCAATGTTATGTCGATAATTAAAGGAACAGTAATGAGTTTTGAAACCAATGAATACTTTGATGGAAATGTAAAATCAATTGCATTCCAAAGTGAAACATTACCAGCAACCGTTGGCGTAATGGAAGTCGGGGATTATACCTTTGGCACTGGCGCTAAAGAATATATGACGGTTGTGAGTGGTAGCTTAACGGTAAAACTTCCTGGTGCAGCTGATTGGCAAACATTCAATGCAGGTGAAACCTTCGAAGTAGAAGCTAATACAAGCTTTGATGTTAAGGTTACAGTACAAACTGCATACCTTTGCCTATACGAAAAATAGGTTCAATATAGAAGTAATAAAGATTAAGCATTAAAAAAGGAGCGAAAGCTCCTTTTTTAATGCCATTGATTTACCTGCTGGGCAAGATTTTACTTAATTAAGAAAGTAAAAATAGCGAGTCATCAGACTCGGTGGTTGAAAAAACAGCGCAATAGAGATGAAAAATAAACGTATTGTTTACTAAGTATCCGTTCAGTCATTTACATTGAAATATCTGCAAATAAAGCCTTGCCAATGTGATCTAGATCCCTATAATGCGCATCCACGGAGACGGGATAGGACGCAAGTTAATCCAGTTAACTAGAACGAAAAAGAGGTAGCTTTTCAAAGGCGTTTAACGCGCTTTGAAAAGAATAAAAATAACCTTGACTAAGTTCGCAGGAAGCGTATTATACGCACCTCGCCGAAAGGCACGCTCTTTAACAATTTAATCAAACAATCTGTGTGGACATTCATTGTTGATGTGATTTCAAAAAAATCAAAGTCCTTTCTTGTAAAGGCAACATCAATAGAATGACA
>JBATHQ010000712.1:0-1701 GCA_049667005.1 Psychromonas sp. | reverse complement strand
AGATCAAAATGATCCATTAATGAATGCTTACCACGACCGGTAACAATACACATCCCGGTCATGCCGGCTTCCAGCGCTTCATCTACGCCAAACTCGATTAGCGGTTTATTAACAATCGGCATCATCTCTTTCGGCATTGACTTTGTTGCCGGTAAAAAACGCGTACCATAACCTGCTGCGGGAAATAAACACTTTTTAATCATGGGATTCCTGTCCTATTTTAATATGCTGAATTAACATTATCGGCTTTTAGTGATATTAATTTAACATTAATAACAAAAGATAAAAACTCAATTTTCTGTATTTTAGATAGTTATCTAAGCAAAAAAAAACATACCTCGGTATGTTTTTTAAAAATTCAGACTAATTGATTACTCAACTACGTGTACGTGTCTTACTGCGACGTCGCTCGTTAGCTTTACGATGTTGAGCATGTTTTTTTACCGCTCGGCGAATACGCGCTTGCGGGTTGGTAAATTTAGATTCATCTACCCTTACTTTTGATTCCGTCTCTTTCGGCATACCAACTAATTTGCGTAAGTAATTCACCTCTTTAAGATTCAGCTCTTGCCAGCCACCCTGCGGCAGTTGATTATTTAAAATGATATTACCGTAACGCACACGCATTAAACGGCTTACCTGCAGTCCCTGACTTTCCCATAAACGGCGAACTTCACGGGTACGACCTTCTGTTAAGACAACATGGAACCAGCGGTTAATACCTTCACCGCCAGACTCTTTGATATCTAAAAACTTCGCTTCACCGTCCTCTAACTGCACGCCCATGCGTAAGCGGTTGAGTATCGCCTCGGTGACGTCACCAAAAACACGTACCGCATACTCCCGTTCAATTTGCTGGCTTGGGTGCATCATTTTATTGGCGAATTCGCCATCAGTGGTAAACAGTAGTAAACCCGAGGTGTTAATATCTAAACGTCCAATAGAGATCCAGCGAGCCCCTTTTAAATGCGGTAAACGTTCAAAGACGGTGGAACGCCCCTCTTCATCACTGCGGGTACAGATCTCCCCTTCCGGTTTGTTATAGGCGAGAATCCGGCAGATGGTATTTTCAGGGGTTCTGTTCTTGATGATATGACCATCGACACGAATAATCTGCTCTTCGCTAACCCGCTCGCCAAGACCGACAACTTTGCCGTCCAGACTGACTCGCCCTTCCTGAATAACGGTTTCCATTTTACGGCGAGATCCTAGACCTGCACGTGCTAATACTTTTTGTAATTTTTCATCCATATTATATTCCTTGGGTAATTCACATTATGCCAATAGCAATGCTTATTTTATCTTAGAACACGCTTGAAGATACTGAAATCAAGTGTTTGAGCTATAAAACACCTATTTTTTGCGTGCTTTCAGGCTCAATCTAAAATAACATCCGACGATGCTAACAAACTGTTTTCTAATTAATAAATTGTTGCAGGATACTAACCTGAACAACAACTTAGAGTGTCTATAATTTTTACTGGAACGGGGTGATATCACCTGCGCCAACTCGTTCAATAACCACATCATCTTCGGAAAAATCGATCACTGTGGTCGGCGATTCGCCTAAATAACCGCCATGTAAAATCAAATCCACCTGGTTCTCTAATTTATCGCGAATCTCTTCAGGATCAAATTCAGTACTTTCGTTACCGGGCAGAATTAAACTGGTCGTCATTAAGGGTTCATTTAATGCTTCTA
>JBATHQ010000711.1:0-3934 GCA_049667005.1 Psychromonas sp. | reverse complement strand
GTTATGAACCGCACTGGTGGTGCGGGTGCGGTGGGAATGAGCTATGGCGCTGAGCAACGACCTGACGGTTATACATTAACCGTTGTAACGCGTGAAATAGCCTCATTGCCGCAAATGGGACTGATGCAGCACAGTGCTGCTGATTTCAAATTGATTCGCATGGTAAACTTAGATCCTGCTGTGGTTCTGGTTGCAGCTGATAGCCCTTACAATACCATTAATGATCTCATCAAAGACGCAAAAGATAATCCAGGCAAAGTGAAATTTGCTTCGACAGCTGCGCCAAATTTCTATCTTATGACCTTAGAAAAAAGTCAGGATATCAAACTTAATGCAATCCCTTACAACGGTGCTTCAGAAGCAATTCCGGCTGTACTTGGTCACCATACCGACGTCACGATGGTAACTCCTGGGGAAGCAATTGCCCAGCTTCGTTCGGGCCAACTTAAAGCCCTTGGTGTCATGTCAAAAGAACGTATTCAATTCATTCCAGATGTACTGACGCTTAAAGAGCAAGGTATTGATGTTGTCACGGGTACTTGGCGTGGTATTGGTGCGCCGAAAGACACGCCCGATGAAATTATTGAAGTGCTAGGCAAGGCATTTGATCAAGCGATGGCAACGGATGAGTTTAAATCATTTATGGAAAAAGGTGCGATGACGATTCATAACTTAGATGCAAAAGCATTTACTGAATTCGTTGCAGAAGATACCAAAGCGCTTAGTGTATTAATCAAATAAGTCTCAATCTTCATAAACTAACCAACAGTAACCTTTGCCGTGATAACAAAGGTTACTGTTTATAGAGCCTGCAGCTTGAGATTTTTCACCCTGCGTATTCATTAAAATTAAGAGCAAATTTCGTAAGGATAGATTCTATGTTAAATAGAAATGTCATTTTCCCGTCCATTATCATTCTGTTAAGTGCATTAGCCTTTGCAGTGATCACGCAGTTTGATAAACCGATGTATCTAGATTCGAGTGTCGATGCAAAATTCTTCCCGATGGTCATCGTTATAGCTCAGATAGTGATTTGTATCATTCTCCTTATTCAGCATAAATATAAACAATCTCACCTTAAAGAGGCAGAGTCATTAGCCGCTAAAGAACAGCCCTTAATCTCTAAAATGTCCGTATTTGGTATTGCGTACCTGATTGGTTACGCATTGTTAATTACCGTGATTGGCTACTTATATGCGAGTCTGTTCGCCTTCATTTTCTATTTACTCTATTTCAAAATTAAAAAGCCACTTTATTACATCGTCGCGATCGTCTTTGTGCTCGCAGTGTATTACCTGTTTGGGGAAGTGTTTTATATCTCTTTACCCGAAGCTATATGGTCATAGGAGGCTAATATGTTTGAATATTTACTGACAGGTCTAGCGACTGCCATGAGTTTGAGTGTGTTACCCATCATCTTCTTTGGTGTCTTAGGTGGCATCATTCTTGGAGCACTACCTGGCTTAACTGCCACAATGGGCGTGGCGATATTACTGCCCTTTACCTTCGGTATGGAGGCAACACCCGCCTTAGTCATGCTGATTGGTGTGTATATCGGCGGAATTTACGGTGGCTCTATCTCTGCCATATTATTAAAAACGCCCGGTACACCAGCTTCTGCAGCAACGGTATTAGATGGCCATCCAATGGCCGTAAGAGGGCAAGCGGCACGCGCACTGAGTATCGCGGCCGTTGCTTCATTTGTTGGTGGATTACTCAGCACTATCGTTCTCATTGCTGTTGCCCCCAAACTTGCCACATTTGCTTTGCGTTTCAACGCGCCGGAATACTTTGCATTGGCACTCTTTGGCCTCACTATCATCGCTAGTGTCTCTGCCAAAAATATATTTAAGGGCTTGTTGGCTGGTACTATCGGACTTCTGGTTTGCACAGTGGGTTTAGATCCAATCAGTAGTGTTCCCCGATTTACCTTTGGTATCATGGATCTCTATAGCGGCATTAGTGTAATACCCGTATTGATTGGTCTTTTCGCGCTTTCTGAAGGGTTAAATCAATTAGAAAAAATACTTTCAGAAAAGATAGTTACACCACCAAAATTTGACCGTAAGTTATTAAGCAAAGCGGATTTAAAAGAGCTGTTACCAACCGCTATTAAAAGTGGTCTTATGGGGACAACAATCGGTTCTATACCGGGTGCGGGTGCTGATATATCAGCGTTTGTCTGTTACAACGAGGCAAAGCGTTCAGCCAAAAATCCAGAAGAGTTTGGTAACGGTTCTGTACGCGGTTTGGCCGCTGCCGAGTCTGGAAATAATGGCGTCACTGGCGGATCATTAGTACCTCTTCTTACACTTGGTGTGCCAGGAGATGCGGTCTCTGCCGTTCTTCTTGGCGCATTGATCGTCCAGGGGTTAACTCCCGGGCCATTGCTGTTTGCTCAAAACCCTGAAGTTGTTTATGGTGTGTTCAGTGCAATGCTGGTGGCTAACGTGGTTATGCTGGCGATCGGTATATTCGGCATTAGATTCTTCTGCAGAATCATTGAAGTGCCAAAGATTATCATGATTCCAATGATCATTTTCCTATCCATAATAGGTGCTTATGCTATCAACAACTCAATGTTCGATGTTGGTATTGCCATTGTGTTTGGGCTGGCTGGTTTTGTGTTCAATAAGTTAGAAATTCCATCATCTCCTATCCTGCTGGCCGTTATTTTAGGCCCGATGGCGGAGACAAACTTAAGAAAATCCCTGCTGATGTATGAAGGAAGCTGGTCATTTTTATATGAAAGACCTATTGCGCTTGCCTTTATTTTGCTGGCAGTTTTCTCTGTCTACTCAACTATGAAGATGAAAAAGAAGCAGGCACTGCAGGAGAAGGAACAGGCAGAAAAAGACGCAAAGTCTAGTTAATACAGTGGCTAACCCGGTCATTTACCATTTATCGTAGTGACGGCTGAATGATAAAAAATGCTCAAACTTGTTTGAGCATTTTTTTTGCTTGATCCTTCAGTTGATAGCGCGAATACTTTATCAATTGCAGACATAAAAAAGCATGCTCGAAGCATGCTTATTAAAATACTTTAGGCAGTTACCTCTGCTAAGAGGATTAACTTGCTATCGGCAACCGATGTTTAGCTTCCTGCAGATGGTTTGCAGAAGCTTGGCGTGCTTTATCACCATTACCGGCCATGATTGCTTCATAAATTTGGCGGTGCTCTTCAATACAGGTACTGCCTTCTTCGGAAGAGTGGGTGATGAAATTAACAAACATGGTGGTAAGGATATTGCCAAACGGCAGATAGAAGTCATTACCCGTTGCGTTGTAGATCAGGCTATGGAATTTTGTATCTATATCCGTCCAACGTTTTTGATTAAACTCATTTTCACTTGCTATTCCGACCATCTGCTGAAAAATTTCCGAAAGTTCGATACGCTGTTCAGCTGAGGCAAATTTAGCGGCTAATGCACAAGCTTCAGGTTCGATGGCCCGGCGTAGACCTAAAAATTGAAAACAGAAATGATCCAGGTCTGTTAAACCGTCCATCCATCCAATCAGTTGAGAATCAAGGAAATTCCAATAGGCGCGGTCAACAACTCGCGTGCCAATTTTAGGGCGTGATTGAAGTAGACCTTTTGAAGTTAGAAGCTTCACCGCCTCGCGTAATGCTGTTCTGCTCACGCCAAATTGCTCACACAGGGCCATCTCGCCGGGGATAATAGAGCCTTGTGGCAATTTTCCGGACAAGATACTACGGGCTATTTCCCGAGCTACTTGCACATGTAGGCTACGTTTAGAGCCTGATATATAGTTAAAAGTGCTAGTCATCAGTTCGCTTATTTGAAGTGTGTGTTTGTGTGTCGAAGAAGTGTTTATGTATTATTTAAAGCTTACTATAACATTATCATCATTCTATGCAACTTAGATCACATAAATCGCTTAAATAACAGCTCAATAAGATATGCAGTAACAC
>JBATHQ010000710.1:0-10512 GCA_049667005.1 Psychromonas sp. | reverse complement strand
AAAAAGCGCAAAAAGATGTACAGGCTGATCAGGTATTATTTTGTCCTAATGGCGATGTGCAGGAAACTGGGGCTGCAAACTTTATTCTTATTGATGGTAACGAAATCATCACCAAAGCGCTGGATAGCACATTCCTTCATGGTATTACCCGTGATTCAATTTTAACGCTCGCCCGTGAAATGGGGATGACAGTCTCTGAGCGTGCATTATCCGTTACTGAATTACTAGAACGTGCTGCAAAACCAGGCACTGAAGCTGCCCTTTCAGGTACTGCGGCGGTATTAACCGCTGTCGGCACCTTCATCCATAACGGTGAAGAGCATCAAGTAGGCAGCGGTATAGAAGGGCCAACAACACGTAAACTGCGTCAGGCATTAAATGATATTCAGTGGGGTAAAGCCGAAGATACTCATGGTTGGTTGACAAGCGTGGTATAGCAGCTTTCGGCTGTCAGTTTTCTGAGCTGCGAGTAGCGAGCTTCTAGCTGCGAACTTCGCGGCTCTAGACTCGAAGCTCGTGGCTCGAAGCTCGTGGCTCGTAATTCTAATAGCTGACCGCCGAAAACTTTCAAGCCTGCAAACTAAAGGTATATTCATCTCAGTACTTTCTCTGTTAAAAACAAAAAACCAGTCAATCGACTGGCTTTTTTTAACAACTGCAATAACCATATTATAAAGGTGTCACGATATAAAGCAGATCAACAGTTAATAGCCGCTGTTATCGGATGATCCACTTGCAGACGCGTATTCAACTTCATAAAGTAGATAGCCTGCTGGCCTATTTCTCAAGGTATAAATCGCCATTACCGAACGCGTCAAGCGTTTCAACTGAAACCGGCAAACATACCTTCAGCTTTCTCAATCATCATTATTAACAAAATCTAAAAACTGATTATAGAAAATAAGGGATTATCTATAATCATAAAAATAAATATAATCCTACCTATAGCTTTGTTACACACTTTACAAAAAGCTACATTTAAAAATCAATATCCTGGAGAAAATTGTGTCACAGCAAATAATTAAAGACCTGAATATTCGTTACACCGCTAAAAAATATGACGCAACTAAGCGTATCTCTGCACAAGATATGGAGATAATCAAAGAAGCACTGCGTCTTTCCGCTTCTTCTATTAACTCTCAACCTTGGAAGTTTATCATTGTTGAAAGCGACCAGGCAAAGCAACGTTTTCATGATACTTATGCTAACAAGTTCCAATTCAATCAACCACATGCAAAAGCAGCTTCGCATACTATATTGTTTGCTTATGATCCGAATTTCACCAAAGATAAATTCCGTAAAAGAGTTGATGCAGAGGTAAGTTCTGGTCACCTTCCTGCAGAAATGTATGATACGTTTATGGGAGCTTACGCATTCGCAGAATCCAATACAGATGAGAAAGGTTTCAACGGTAATTGGACCAAAGCGCAGGTATACCTTGCACTGGGTAATATTATGCATGTACTGCCTCGCATGGGTATCGCATCAACGCCGATGGAAGGTGTTGATGCAGAGCTTATCGGTGAGATCTTTAAAGATGAGCTTGACGGTCACGTTTGTGAAGTCGCGCTGGCGATGGGATACCCTAAAGAAGATGAAGACTTCAACTACGGTCTGCCAAAAGCGCGCCTGGCTATTGAAGATGTCGTTGCCGTTGTTTAACCTATATTTATAATATTCAGTATCTCAGGTCAGGTGGATTTACCTGGCCTTTTTATATACCGATATTACTTCAAAATGCTTTGTCAGGCGCGAACCTGAAAACCTTAATGTCCTCAAGCTTAAAACTGTCGCTGGAAGCAATGTCTGACATAACCATACTGCAGATAACAATCACTTAGCCAACCTCTACAACCATACCTTGCCATAAAATACAACCATACTATGACAAATTTAACAGGCTCGATATTTGGATAATATCTAAAATGTAATTAACCTCAACTCTGGATAAGAAATTACGGCGCTGTTGTAGTTAATTGTTGTCTATACTAATAAGTGCAACTAACTTATTGAAGTATATAACAATGTACACAAAAAATTTACCAAGCAACTGAATAGAACAACTCAAGCATTATTGAAGGCACCTGCCGTCACTTGATTAATGATCGGCTAGACATCATCGGGGCTTGATGGATCTTTAACGGAGCAGAGGCGTGTTAAAGCTTCGCGCTATCCATTCAAGCTGTAACTTGTATATAAGAGATAGCTCAAAACGTGGGAACGAAGACGAGTATGCTTTATTAAATTCCTGAAAATTTATATGTGGTTACTTAGGGCCTGTTTATCTTTGCATTCTGCGCCTTTAGTTTCACAAAGCTGTTGTAATCAATACGCTATTGTCGTTTTTCAGACAAGACAAACCCGCTGTTCGTTGCATGAGTCATGATTAACTATAGCTTTATCTTACTGATATATAATAAAAAATGGTATAGGAATACATTATGCATTTTAATTGATCTTATAAGTGAAAATCAGGAGATTTAAAATGGTCAAACGTGCGGTGGTAAGAGAGCTGATGGATGATAGCGCTTGCAGCCATGCTTCCCCTAATAAAAACAATAAAATATCTGACCGTCCTAGGCCGGCAGCCGCTCCGGGCGGTTGTGCGTTTGAAGGTGCACAGATTTCCCTGTTTCCATTTGCCGATGCAGCGCATTTAGTGCATGGACCAATGACGTGTCTGGGGGCTTCTTGGGAGACCCGTGAAACCCCAACTTCTTATGAAGGGCGGGATATGACCCGCATGGGATTTGCTACCGAAATTGATAACAATACGGTTATCTTTGGCGGGAGCGATAAACTCGAAGCATCCGTTGATTATATTGTCGAAAACTATCATCCTGAGGCTGTTTTTGTCTATCTGACCTGCGTGACAGCATTGACAGGTGAAAATGTCGATGCTGTCTGTAAAAAAGCAGAAGAGCGCCATGGGATCCCTGTTATGTCGGTGAATGCCGCCGGATTTATGGGTGCAAAAAACTTAGGATCTCGTCTTGCCGCTAATGATGTGTTTCATAAATTAATCGGCACCAAAGAGCCTGAATATACGACCCCCTATGATATCAATCTTATCGGTGAATATAATGTTACCGGCGATATGTGGCAGTATCTGCCTATATTGGAAGAATTGGGCATCCGTGTGCTTTCTACTTTCTCCGGAGACGGACGGATAGAAAAGATCCGATGCGCGCATAGAGCAAAATTGAATATAGTTATGTGCGCTAAATCGCTTATCAGCTTTGCACGGCAGATGGAAAAAAAATACGATATTCCATTTATTTTCGGATCTTTTTACGGGCGACGCTCTACAACTAAATCGATAATGGATATCTGCCATGCGCTGGGTGATGAAGATCTAATCCAACGCGCAGAGATAGTCTGTGCGCGGGAGGAGGCAAAGCTTGAAAAACAGCTTGCCCCCTATAAAGCTATTCTTACAGGTAAAAAGGCGGTATTAAATACCGGGGGAAATAAAGCGTGGTCATTTGCCTCAGCATTGCAGGATCTGGGAATCATTGTCGTGGCAACATCGGTGCGTAAATCAATACAGGAAGATGTGATACAGGCTCGCAAACTACTGGGCGAAGACGCGATCCTAATGACAAATCCGGGTAAAGAGCAGGCCCAAATTGCTAAGGAGCATAATGTGGACATTATGCTTGCAGGTGGTCGAAGTCTTTATACCGCGCTGAAACAAAGAATACCCTTTTGCGATGTCAATCAGGAAAAATGTGTCAGTTATGGCGCTTATAATGGCATGGTAACCTTTGCTCGAGATCTCTGCGCAGCAGTTCAAAATCCGGTATTTAAAGTTGTAAGTCAACCTGCACCATGGGAGGTTAAATAATGACACAGGTAATCAATCAAAAGAAACCCTTGCATGTTAATCCGTTTAAATTATCTCAGCCGATGGGAGCGCTGATAGCATTCTTGGGTGTTAAAGGTTGTATGCCGCTGATGCATGGGGCACAGGGCTGTACTAATTTCACCAAAGTGTTTTTTACCCGCCATTTTTGTGAGCCCATCGCGTTGCAGACGACGGCGGTGAATGATATGACAGCGGTTGTTGATGGCGGCGGTGCGGGAATTGCAGAAGCGGTTGAAACCATAGGTAAAAGTTTAACACCGGAACTGGTCGGGCTGTTCAGTACCGGGCTGACTGAAACCAAAGGTGATGATCTCAAAGCCGCATCAGACGCAATTAGCTTTCCGTCTGTCTATGTAAATACGCCTGATTATCAAGGCGGATTTGAGTCCGGATTTGCTTTGACAACACAAGCGTTGATAAAACAGATGATCGAGCCGGTTGAGCAAATCAATAGCAAAAAAGCACTGTTGCTTCCCCATGTCAGTCTGCAACCCATTGAAGTGGAAAAAATCAAGGATATGCTTGAAGAGTTCGGCTATGAAACCTACGCGCTACCCGATATCTCTACCTCACTTGATGGTCACCTAGGAGAAAAACAGGGGTCGCTCAGTGGAGGTGGTATCACCATCAACGATCTGAAAAAACTGGGTGATTGTGGTCTAATAGTATCTATCGGGCGATCACAGAAAGCATCGGCTAAGGTGTTTCAAAATATACAAAAAGAGGTAAAACACCTGCATATGGATTCGATCGGTGGAGTAACTGATTGCGATCTATTTGTTGAAAAACTGATGGAAGTGAGTGGCGAAGAGCCTTCTGCTCGTATTAAACGTTGGCGTGCCAGACTCTGTGATCTGATGCTCGACGTGCATTTTATCACGGGTAAAAACCGCTTTGTGTTAATGGGCGAACCAGATATGCTGCTGGGATTATCCCATATACTCGCTGAGGTGGGAGGGAAAATCCCCCTTGCTGTCTCCAGTGTAAACAGTCCGGTTCTTAAAGATATCAAGGCCGATAGAGTACTGATTGGAGATATGGAAGATGTTGAGAACGCCGCTGATGAATATGACATAGTGATCGGTAATTTCCATGCAGAGCGTATGATTAAAAGGCTTGGAAAAGGCTATGTGGTGCGCGGATTTCCGAACTGGGAGCAAATTGGCAACCAACTCACCACTGATGTGCTTTATGAGGGCAGTGCCTATTTCTTAAAAGAACTGACAAACATCATTATTGAAGAAACTCACTGTGGCACGCATTAATATCGGTATTTAGCATTCACTCAAACTTTTTACCAATTTATCAAATACTTAGATACAGTCCATCTAAGCAGTTGCTAACAAATTGCTGCAAAGATAAAAATATAAATGGGGTCAGATTTTTTATAAAAAATCTGACCCCATTTATATTTTTATCTTTGCAGCAATTTGTTAGCAACTGCTTAGATGGACTGTATCTAAGTATTTGATAAATTGGTAAAAAGTTTGAGTGAATGCTAAATACCGATATTAATGCGTGCCACAGTGAGTTTCTTCAATAATGATGTTTGTCAGTTCTTTTAAGAAATAGGCACTGCCCTCATAAAGCACATCAGTGGTGAGTTGGTTGCCAATTTGCTCCCAGTTCGGAAATCCGCGCACCACATAGCCTTTTCCAAGCCTTTTAATCATACGCTCTGCATGGAAATTACCGATCACTATGTCATATTCATCAGCGGCGTTCTCAACATCTTCCATATCTCCAATCAGTACTCTATCGGCCTTGATATCTTTAAGAACCGGACTGTTTACACTGGAGACAGCAAGGGGGATTTTCCCTCCCACCTCAGCGAGTATATGGGATAATCCCAGCAGCATATCTGGTTCGCCCATTAACACAAAGCGGTTTTTACCCGTGATAAAATGCACGTCGAGCATCAGATCACAGAGTCTGGCACGCCAACGTTTAATACGAGCAGAAGGCTCTTCGCCACTCACTTCCATCAGTTTTTCAACAAATAGATCGCAATCAGTTACTCCACCGATCGAATCCATATGCAGGTGTTTTACCTCTTTTTGTATATTTTGAAACACCTTAGCCGATGCTTTCTGTGATCGCCCGATAGATACTATTAGACCACAATCACCCAGTTTTTTCAGATCGTTGATGGTGATACCACCTCCACTGAGCGACCCCTGTTTTTCTCCTAGGTGACCATCAAGTGAGGTAGAGATATCGGGTAGCGCGTAGGTTTCATAGCCGAACTCTTCAAGCATATCCTTGATTTTTTCCACTTCAATGGGTTGCAGACTGACATGGGGAAGCAACAGTGCTTTTTTGCTATTGATTTGCTCAACCGGCTCGATCATCTGTTTTATCAACGCTTGTGTTGTCAAAGCAAATCCGGACTCAAATCCGCCTTGATAATCAGGCGTATTTACATAGACAGACGGAAAGCTAATTGCGTCTGATGCGGCTTTGAGATCATCACCTTTGGTTTCAGTCAGCCCGGTACTGAACAGCCCGACCAGTTCCGGTGTTAAACTTTTACCTATGGTTTCAACCGCTTCTGCAATTCCCGCACCGCCGCCATCAACAACCGCTGTCATATCATTCACCGCCGTCGTCTGCAACGCGATGGGCTCACAAAAATGGCGGGTAAAAAACACTTTGGTGAAATTAGTACAGCCCTGTGCCCCATGCATCAGCGGCATACAACCTTTAACACCCAAGAATGCTATCAGCGCTCCCATCGGCTGAGATAATTTAAACGGATTAACATGCAAGGGTTTCTTTTGATTGATTACCTGTGTCATTATTTAACCTCCCATGGTGCAGGTTGACTTACAACTTTAAATACCGGATTTTGAACTGCTGCGCAGAGATCTCGAGCAAAGGTTACCATGCCATTATAAGCGCCATAACTGACACATTTTTCCTGATTGACATCGCAAAAGGGTATTCTTTGTTTCAGCGCGGTATAAAGACTTCGACCACCTGCAAGCATAATGTCCACATTATGCTCCTTAGCAATTTGGGCCTGCTCTTTACCCGGATTTGTCATTAGGATCGCGTCTTCGCCCAGTAGTTTGCGAGCCTGTATCACATCTTCCTGTATTGATTTACGCACCGATGTTGCCACGACAATGATTCCCAGATCCTGCAATGCTGAGGCAAATGACCACGCTTTATTTCCCCCGGTATTTAATACCGCCTTTTTACCTGTAAGAATAGCTTTATAGGGGGCAAGCTGTTTTTCAAGCTTTGCCTCCTCCCGCGCACAGACTATCTCTGCGCGTTGGATTAGATCTTCATCACCCAGCGCATGGCAGATATCCATTATCGATTTAGTTGTAGAGCGTCGCCCGTAAAAAGATCCGAAAATAAATGGAATATCGTATTTTTTTTCCATCTGCCGTGCAAAGCTGATAAGCGATTTAGCGCACATAACTATATTCAATTTTGCTCTATGCGCGCATCGGATCTTTTCTATCCGTCCGTCTCCGGAGAAAGTAGAAAGCACACGGATGCCCAATTCTTCCAATATAGGCAGATACTGCCACATATCGCCGGTAACATTATATTCACCGATAAGATTGATATCATAGGGGGTCGTATATTCAGGCTCTTTGGTGCCGATTAATTTATGAAACACATCATTAGCGGCAAGACGAGATCCTAAGTTTTTTGCACCCATAAATCCGGCGGCATTCACCGACATAACAGGGATCCCATGGCGCTCTTCTGCTTTTTTACAGACAGCATCGACATTTTCACCTGTCAATGCTGTCACGCAGGTCAGATAGACAAAAACAGCCTCAGGATGATAGTTTTCGACAATATAATCAACGGATGCTTCGAGTTTATCGCTCCCGCCAAAGATAACCGTATTGTTATCAATTTCGGTAGCAAATCCCATGCGGGTCATATCCCGCCCTTCATAAGAAGTTGGGGTTTCACGGGTCTCCCAAGAAGCCCCCAGACACGTCATTGGTCCATGCACTAAATGCGCTGCATCGGCAAATGGAAACAGGGAAATCTGTGCACCTTCAAACGCACAACCGCCCGGAGCGGCTGCCGGCCTAGGACGGTCAGATATTTTATTGTTTTTATTAGGGGAAGCATGGCTGCAAGCGCTATCATCCATCAGCTCTCTTACCACCGCACGTTTGACCATTTTAAATCTCCTGATTTTCACTTATAAGATCAATTAAAATGCATAATGTATTCCTATACCATTTTTTATTATATATCAGTAAGATAAAGCTATAGTTAATCATGACTCATGCAACGAACAGCGGGTTTGTCTTGTCTGAAAAACGACAATAGCGTATTGATTACAACAGCTTTGTGAAACTAAAGGCGCAGAATGCAAAGATAAACAGGCCCTAAGTAACCACATATAAATTTTCAGGAATTTAATAAAGCATACTCGTCTTCGTTCCCACGTTTTGAGCTATCTCTTATATACAAGTTACAGCTTGAATGGATAGCGCGAAGCTTTAACACGCCTCTGCTCCGTTAAAGATCCATCAAGCCCCGATGATGTCTAGCCGATCATTAATCAAGTGACGGCAGGTGCCTTCAATAATGCTTGAGTTGTTCTATTCAGTTGCTTGGTAAATTTTTTGTGTACATTGTTATATACTTCAATAAGTTAGTTGCACTTATTAGTATAGACAACAATTAACTACAACAGCGCCGTAATTTCTTATCCAGAGTTGAGGTTAATTACATTTTAGATATTATCCAAATATCGAGCCTGTTAAATTTGTCATAGTATGGTTGTATTTTATGGCAAGGTATGGTTGTAGAGGTTGGCTAAGTGATTGTTATCTGCAGTATGGTTATGTCAGACATTGCTTCCAGCGACAGTTTTAAGCTTGAGGACATTAAGGTTTTCAGGTTCGCGCCTGACAAAGCATTTTGAAGTAATATCGGTATATAAAAAGGCCAGGTAAATCCACCTGACCTGAGATACTGAATATTATAAATATAGGTTAAACAACGGCAACGACATCTTCAATAGCCAGGCGCGCTTTTGGCAGACCGTAGTTGAAGTCTTCATCTTCTTTAGGGTATCCCATCGCCAGCGCGACTTCACAAACGTGACCGTCAAGCTCATCTTTAAAGATCTCACCGATAAGCTCTGCATCAACACCTTCCATCGGCGTTGATGCGATACCCATGCGAGGCAGTACATGCATAATATTACCCAGTGCAAGGTATACCTGCGCTTTGGTCCAATTACCGTTGAAACCTTTCTCATCTGTATTGGATTCTGCGAATGCGTAAGCTCCCATAAACGTATCATACATTTCTGCAGGAAGGTGACCAGAACTTACCTCTGCATCAACTCTTTTACGGAATTTATCTTTGGTGAAATTCGGATCATAAGCAAACAATATAGTATGCGAAGCTGCTTTTGCATGTGGTTGATTGAATTGGAACTTGTTAGCATAAGTATCATGAAAACGTTGCTTTGCCTGGTCGCTTTCAACAATGATAAACTTCCAAGGTTGAGAGTTAATAGAAGAAGCGGAAAGACGCAGTGCTTCTTTGATTATCTCCATATCTTGTGCAGAGATACGCTTAGTTGCGTCATATTTTTTAGCGGTGTAACGAATATTCAGGTCTTTAATTATTTGCTGTGACACAATTTTCTCCAGGATATTGATTTTTAAATGTAGCTTTTTGTAAAGTGTGTAACAAAGCTATAGGTAGGATTATATTTATTTTTATGATTATAGATAATCCCTTATTTTCTATAATCAGTTTTTAGATTTTGTTAATAATGATGATTGAGAAAGCTGAAGGTATGTTTGCCGGTTTCAGTTGAAACGCTTGACGCGTTCGGTAATGGCGATTTATACCTTGAGAAATAGGCCAGCAGGCTATCTACTTTATGAAGTTGAATACGCGTCTGCAAGTGGATCATCCGATAACAGCGGCTATTAACTGTTGATCTGCTTTATATCGTGACACCTTTATAATATGGTTATTGCAGTTGTTAAAAAAAGCCAGTCGATTGACTGGTTTTTTGTTTTTAACAGAGAAAGTACTGAGATGAATATACCTTTAGTTTGCAGGCTTGAAAGTTTTCGGCGGTCAGCTATTAGAATTACGAGCCACGAGCTTCGAGCCACGAGCTTCGAGTCTAGAGCCGCGAAGTTCGCAGCTAGAAGCTCGCTACTCGCAGCTCAGAAAACTGACAGCCGAAAGCTGCTATACCACGCTTGTCAACCAACCATGAGTATCTTCGGCTTTACCCCACTGAATATCATTTAATGCCTGACGCAGTTTACGTGTTGTTGGCCCTTCTATACCGCTGCCTACTTGATGCTCTTCACCGTTATGGATGAAGGTGCCGACAGCGGTTAATACCGCCGCAGTACCTGAAAGGGCAGCTTCAGTGCCTGGTTTTGCAGCACGTTCTAGTAATTCAGTAACGGATAATGCACGCTCAGAGACTGTCATCCCCATTTCACGGGCGAGCGTTAAAATTGAATCACGGGTAATACCATGAAGGAATGTGCTATCCAGCGCTTTGGTGATGATTTCGTTACCATCAATAAGAATAAAGTTTGCAGCCCCAGTTTCCTGCACATCGCCATTAGGACAAAATAATACCTGATCAGCCTGTACATCTTTTTGCGCTTTTT
>JBATHQ010000709.1:0-1744 GCA_049667005.1 Psychromonas sp. | reverse complement strand
GTTTCAACGGCAGGAAATAAGCCAACCAACTCAAGAAGTTCATAAACCAGTTTCTCAACGGTTTCTTTATTGCCACGCTTATGGATAAGCAGAGGGCGCGCAATATGATGGAAAATAGAGTGCACTGGATTGAGCGAGCCAAACGGGTCTTGGAAAATCATTTGTACCTGACGTGCATATTCAAGCGTGCCATGTTCCTTAACGAACTCGTTTAAAGGTTGCCCTTTAAAAATAATATCACCAGCGGTTTTATCATAAATACGCGTTAGAATTCGAGCACCCGTACTTTTACCTGAACCCGATTCGCCAACAATCGCCAGCGCTTCGCCTTTACACAAATCAAATGAAACATCATTCACCGCGCGCATAAAGTTCTTTTTGTTACTAGACTGACCGATCGGAAAGTCTTTAATCATATGTTTAACTGAAAGTACTACTTCAGGACTTTTTAAGGTATCCATCATCTATTCCTTATAATTTGTGACAAGCGACTTTGTAATCGACACTCAACTCAATCAACTGAGGTTCAACTTTCTTACAAATATCCATACAATCACCACAACGCGGATTAAAATTACAACCTTCCGGCAAACGTAACAAATTAACCGGATCACCAGGAATACCGTAGAGGCGCTCCTTCGGTCCATGAATCGTCGGGAATGAGGAGATCAAACCTTTTGTATAAGGATGCGACGGTTTACTAAAGACAGTTTTAGCATCACCAATTTCAATCAAATTACCGGCATACATCACGCCAATACGATCGGCAATTTCGCCCATCAAACTTAAGTCATGGCTGATAAACAAAATTGAAAAGCCAAATTTTTCTTTTAAATCATAAAGTTCATTTAATATTTCACGTTCTACCACCACATCTAACGCAGTGGTAGGCTCATCCATTATAATAAGCTTAGGTTCAAGCGCTAATGCAATAGCAATAACGACTCGCTGTCTCATACCACCACTTAGCTGGTGTGGGAAACTTTTAAGGCGATCGCCAGGAAGGCCTACAATGGCAAGTAATTCAACCGCCTTCTCTGTGGCTGCTTTAAGCGTAATTTTTTTATGCGCCATAATAACATCGGTAAGCTGCTCACCAATGGTAATAACCGGGTTTAACGAGTTCATTGCACTTTGAAACACAACAGACACATCGTTCCAACGAAAATCACGCAACGCTTTATCTGACATTTTTAATACATCTTTGCCATTATAAAGAATTTCACCTTCAGGTATTAACCCCGGCGCTCTATGCAAACGCGCAATGGCAAATGCTAATGTACTTTTTCCGCAACCTGATTCCCCTGCAATACCAAGCGTTTCACCGGGTTTAATCGTTAAGCTGACATTATTAACCGCTCTTGCAATACCATTCGGCGAGACATAATCAACGCAAAGGTTATTTATTTCTAACAGTGGTTTTTTCATTCTAGACCTCGACGTTTATTGGCTTCTTTATTTAATTTTTTCCATAATTTCAGGTGCGGACCAGTTTTAAGTTTCGGGTTACTGACCTGGTCAATTGACATATTGATAAGTGCCAATGCACCACCCGTTAATGCTAAAGCAATAGCAGGAACAAGCATCTCCCACCATGCGCCAGTATATAAAGAGGACGATGTCTGTGCCCAGTACAACATAGATCCCCAGCTTACTTCGGTGGCATCGCCTAAGCCTAGGAAACCAAGCGCCGCTTCAGCGCCCATTGCATAGATAACGGTGCCAAGAAAACCACCAAATACAA
>JBATHQ010000708.1:0-1851 GCA_049667005.1 Psychromonas sp. | reverse complement strand
TTCCATCTGTTACTTGTATACCAAGTTGTATCTGTTTTTGCACAAATTCTGGAAGTGAAGCCATGTTTTTAGGTGTTAATAGCCAATTAACATAAGCTTTTTGCGTTATTAGAACAACGCCATAATCACTCATCCCTCTTGATATTCTTCCTAGGCTTTGTACAATCCTACACCCAATAATTGATCTAAGCGTGTTTGAAAGGTTCAACGCAGACCATAGGTATTTGTCAAAAAGACTAGTTCCACTAGGTAGCCCATCTAAAACCATGTAGCGACAAGTGTCGCCCGGAAGATCTATACCATCATATCGACCAGCTAGAATTAACTTGTCATCGCCATTAGAGTTTTTAAATGCTGTTACAGCAGCAATAATTTCCTTTCTATTTGGAAGACTTCCAATGTCTGACCATTGAGTTGCTTGATAGTTATTTGGGGTTAAAATCAACACCTTGTTTGTATCTATTATTTTTTTAGTTTCATCGACATCATTTTCGAAACCAAGTTTCAGCCCGGGAAAAAGAATTAGCCTTTCACATTCGCCAGCGGTCGTTTTCGGTTTAACTACATGCCCAAGATCACGACCAAAGGTTCTAAGAAAAGCATCCTCTCCTAACATAGTCGCAGTTAGATACACTCTCCTTACTCCCTTTTGGAAGTAAGGTAAATTCACTACAGGAATAAATGCAGGTGTAATCTGAATGCTCCCCGTAGATACAAAATAACAACATAAATCTAAATGATCTTTTAAATGTTCCCAAGAAAACATATTTCCAGCTTTCTGTAATGCGCCTGTCTGCGTAATTAGCCTAAGTATTTCAGAAAAATTACTTCTAACTACGCTAGGAGGGAGAAGCTCTACACTTTTATTTTGTCCTTCATATAGTTCATTAAAACTAGTGGCCCTGCCAACTCTATGATAATGAGATCTAAATATATTGGTGATGGCATCATATAACTCAAGTTTCGGAGTTCATTTTCAGCACTTTTACGGATAGTTACCCTCTACCAGCGACTCTTGCCGTAAAGTAAAGCTATCCATTTGCATGACTTGAGTAAAATAATTTATAACTGTCTGATTTATTTTTGCCATGATAGTCGTTTTATCTTCGCCGCTTAATTCTACCATATCACTTAGTGCTCCTGAGATTAACGCGTTGAATAGGCCCCATAACTTGCTAGCGAAATTCAGGCTGCACATACTTTCTTCAAGTTCGTTGCGCACATCACTCATGCGTTGTGCACCAGATTCATGCTTGGCAAAGAGTAACAAGCAAAATCTTAATCCCGTTAAGTGAATCGAGGCAATATACGCACTGTAGTGGCGACTTTGCTCTTTTAAGAAACCGAGCTTTTGCTTAGCCTCTTTAAAATACACTTCAATACCCCAGCGTAATGCGTAAACCTCTAATATTTTCTGATCACTTAATTGACTATCGGTACTGAGAAATAAGGCCCAATCATATTTCCCTGCCTGTTCCTTATCGTCATTAACACCTCTAACAAAAAGTAATTTCACTTTGCTCCAAGCATCGGCTTCTTTTTTTGATTGTGCTAAATTCAACTTAACCACAATTGACTTAGACTGATACGGCATCGCATTTAGTTTTTGCCAGTCACCTTTGATATGTGCTTGATATAGCTCACTTGCTGATGCTGTTTTTCCATCAAGTGTTTGATACTTCATCTTGTTTTTTTTCATCCGAACAATACCGGTCAGCGCTTCGTTTTCTGTCATTTTTAAGATCGGCTTAGTGGCAAACCAAGCATCAGCTAGAAAGAAATCCGCTTCAATTCCAGCTCTGGTAGCACGACTTATCATGCTACAAACCATTTCCGGTTTGGTTTGAGCTA
>JBATHQ010000707.1:0-1644 GCA_049667005.1 Psychromonas sp. | reverse complement strand
TTATTCAGGAAAAATCTTAAAATTGGGTCATGGCACTTTTTGTGCGGTTGATAATATTGTAAAGAGTAAAGAATTAATCATCTACCTGACATTAGACGAGCAGTTGCTTGCAGCCTTTGAGTTGGGCGATGAGCTGCGCAGTAGCGCCAAACAGATGCTAACTTATTGTCACCAACACAACCTTAAAAGCAGCATGTTGACGGGTGATCACTCATCAATGAGTGAAGAGGTCTGTGAACTGCTTAATATTGATCACCTGCAAAAAGGCGTTACGCCGCAGCAAAAACTTCAGTATATAGGTAAACTGCAGCAACAAGATAAAGTAATGATGGTTGGCGACGGTATCAATGATGCGCCGGTATTAGCCGGGGCACATGTATCTGTCACATTAGCAAGCGGTACGGATATCGCTAAAAACAGCGCAGATGTTATTTTATTAGGCGAAGATCTAACTAAATTAGCCGTATTACATCAAATGGCTAAAAAAACCACCGATATTATTAAACAAAATCTTATCTGGGCACTCGGTTATAATATTATTATTGTGCCCTTAGCAGTGATGGGACATGTGCCCCCCTATGTGGCAGTATTGGGTATGTCTTTTAGTTCGTTAATTGTTGTCAGTAATTCCTTAAGGTTATTAAAATAATAGCCAAATAAGAACGTTGTTATCCAGCCATTATTAAAGAGTTTATTCGAATGAGTAGCATTTATATATTAATACCGATAGCGATGATCTTTGTTGCAGTTGCTATTATGGTCTTTTTTTGGGCGGTCAAATCGAATCAATATGATGATTTAGACCGGGAAGGAACCAATATTTTATTCGATGAAGATCTACCTGTACCTCCGGCACAAAGAGATAAAAAAAGTAAGCAAAAAACAACTAAATCAGACAGCTTAAATGACTGACTCAACATTATTAAATGATTTTATCGCCGCGCTGCTGATTGGTTTATTAGGTGCAGGGCATTGTCTTGGGATGTGCTCAGGCATAGCAAGTGCAATCACCTTCTCCATTCGAGATAAGCAGAAAAAATCGACATCTATCATCTCATTATTACTTTACAACCTCGGTAGAGTCAGCAGTTACTCGCTTGCCGGATTTATCTTTGCAGCCAGCAGTAGTTCGCTTATTGCATGGTTTGGCGGAAAAGAAGCGTTAATTTATCTGCGTATGTTCGCCGCTATTTTAATGTTGATGCTGGCATTATATATTGCCAGAGTATGGTATGGGTTATTAAAATTAGAACAGGCAGGTCAATACATATGGAGGTTTATAAAGCCAGTAGCGCAACTATTCATTCCATTACGACACCCCTTTTTAGCATTCCCGCTTGGATTTTTATGGGGATGGTTACCCTGCGGTTTAGTGTATTCAACACTATCCTGGGCTGCAAGCAGTGGAGATGCGCTGAATGGTTTGTTTATCATGCTCGGTTTTGGTTTAGGCACTATGCCGGCCATGCTCACCGTTGGCACGTTTAGTCATCATTTAAAAAAAACATTAAACCATTTTTGGTTTCGCTATGGCAGTGGCGCATTATTAGCCCTTTTTGCTATTCATACATTGTATGTCGCCATACAGCAGTTAACTTAAGACGATTATTTTTTCAGCAAATAGTGGGCAATTTCCCTCTACTC
>JBATHQ010000706.1:0-1945 GCA_049667005.1 Psychromonas sp. | reverse complement strand
CTATGCACGTGCTTTAAATAGAGTGCAGCATAGTTTTGCACAATCACAGAGCGATAATGATGACTCGCAGGTTGTTAAATCGGTTGTTATTGATAATCGCTTTGATTGGAAAAATGTTAGCAAACCTAATATTAGAGAACAGGCTCGCATACTTTATGAAGTGCATGTAAAGGGATTCAGTCAGCTTAATAAAAAGATTCCACTGGAGAAACGTGGCAAATATCTTGGTTTGTCACATCCAGAAAGTATTAAACATTATAAAAAATTAGGTATCACCAGTTTGCAGATAATGCCGGTATTCAGCTTTGTCAGTGAGCCAAGACTGCAAAAACTGGGATTAACCAATTACTGGGGTTATAACCCCATTAATTTCTTTGCCCCGGAAAATCGCTATGCGCAGTTCGACGCGGTAAACGAATTTAAAACCATGGTGCGTGAGCTTCATGGCGAAGGCATCGAAGTTATTTTAGATGTTGTTTACAACCATACCGCTGAGGCGGGCAATGATGGACTCATTCTCAGTTTCAAAGGTTTTGATAACCGCAATTATTATAGTTTTGAAAAAGCATCTGATAATCTCCATCTTAATTATTCAAATTATAGTAATCATTCCGGTTGTGGTAATACGGTTAACCTCAATAACCCCTGGACGTTAAAGCTAACGCTTGATTCTCTACGCTATTGGGTAACAGAGATGCAGGTTGATGGTTTCCGTTTTGATTTGGCGGTCACCCTCGCGCGTGAAACGAATGGTTTTAATGAACAAAGTGCCTTTTTTAAAGCATTATTACAGGATCCTGTCTTAAGCCGTGTGAAATTAATTGCAGAGCCATGGGATATTGGTCCGGGCGGCTATCGCTTAGGCGGATTTCCGAGTGACTGGTTGGAGTGTAACGATCGTTATCGCGATACATTACGTTCTTTCTGGCGTGGGGATATTGGTCAGTTGGGTGAGGTCGCTACACGCTTATTGGGCTCGCGAGATGTCTTTGCAAGACATTATCGTGCGAATTGCACGAGTGTTAATTATATCTGTTATCACGATGGTTTTACATTGGATGATCTTGTTACCTATGAGCAACGTCACAATGAAGCGAATGGTGAGAAAAGCCGAGATGGCCACGGGCATAATTTATCTGCTAATTATGGGGTTGAAGGTAAGACCGATAATGTCAAAATTAACGCCTTACGCCAGCAACAAAAACGTAATATGATAACCAGTTTGTTCCTTTCACAGGGTACCCCGCATTTTTTAGCGGGTGATGAAATGGGCAATAACCAAAAGGGTAATAATAATGCTTATTGCCAGGATAATATCTTAAGTTGGTTAAATTGGGACCTCAGTGCTGTTGATCAAAAGTTATTTAATTTTACAAGTAACGTAATCAAACTGCGCAATGAATCGCGTTTATTTGGCAACCTTGCCTTAAGTGAAGATTGTATTGGACGTTGTGAAAGTTCGGATCTGGTTACATGGTATCATCCCGATGGTGATCCTATGGAGCAACATGATTGGCACGCGAATAATGCACAGGCGATTGGGGTAGAGTTGCGCGAGGCTGAGCATTCTGGTGAACGGTGGTTTTTAATCTTAAATTCATCCAGTTATCAAATAGGGTGTAAGTTGCCACTGTTAGATGCTGGTTTAGCATGGAAAATCAAACTTGATACTGCTTGCGCTTCGGGTGCATTAACAGAAGCAAATGAAAATTTCACCGAATCAACTAAAATTTGCGCGCGATCAGTTCTTCTATTAAAGTGTGTTCGTCATTTAACTTAATAATTGAAGTATAAATTTCAGGAGATTTGTGATAAAAACAGGTCATAAACTCTATCATCTTGTTTTTTAGTGGGTTGTTAGGGATTTTTTGTGGGGTAGGTGGATTTTTTAGCGAACAAATATGTCTACAATAGACGTAGACATTTACTTATAATCGATCTACAC
>JBATHQ010000705.1:0-1885 GCA_049667005.1 Psychromonas sp. | reverse complement strand
CTGCTGGCAATGATTGTGGGATTGTTGGCGGGAGTGTTGCCGGCCAGGCAAGCCGCACGTATGAATCCTGTTGATGCACTGCGTACGGAATAGTATTTCTCGGATAAGCAAAATTTTATTGACCGGTGCTTGCTGCATGCTGCTCAAAAATCCTACTCGAAAGATCAAAATACCCCGATTATAAAAAATCGATTCGAAGCCATGAAATTATTATGGCGTAATTTTTCCTGATATTTGTTATGAAAATCGGTAGACTAGCCGGTCGACGTTAAATATAAAGCAGAGCAGAGTGCTCTAAATGAGGATCAATGAAGTTAAATAGGGATAAATACAGTATAGATAATACCGATTATACTGTCGGGCAGGATAACATCCAAAAATGGGGTTTTGATATACATAACTCTGTCTTTGGCATCAGTGCGGGTTTAATCGCCATTTTTATAATCACCATTTTGATACTTGATCCGCAAACATCAAAAGCGTTTTTAGATGGTTTGAAATGGCAAATTATAGGCTCCTTTGATAGCTTATTTATGTGGTCGGCAAATATTTTTGTGGTCTTCTGCATTGCATTAGCTGTTTCACCTTATGGTAAAATTCGCTTAGGCGGGGATGATGCCAAAGCGGATTATTCAAATCTTTCCTGGATAGCGATGCTATTTTCTGCTGGTATGGGGATAGGTTTGATGTTTTGGGGGGTGGCAGAGCCCGTTGCTTATTATACTGGCTGGTATGAAACACCGCTTAATGTGATCGCTAATACGCCAGAAGCCGCTGAGCTTGCTCTCGGGGCGACGATGTTCCACTGGGGACTACATCCATGGGCAATTTATGGCGTTGTTGCTTTATCATTATCATTTTTTGCCTATAACAAAGGCTTACCACTTTCGATACGGTCTGTTTTTTACCCTATTTTGGGAGATCGTACTTGGGGATGGCCAGGGCATATTATCGATATTTTTGCGGTATTGGCAACCCTGTTTGGTCTGGCAACATCATTAGGCTTAGGCGCACAGCAAGCGGCAAGTGGTTTTCATCATGTATTTGGTATTGATGCAGGTCTGCCTTTACAAGTAACCATTATTGTCGTTGTGACCTTTCTCGCCGTTGTCTCTGTTGTACGCGGCATTGAAGGTGGTGTTAAAGTGATAAGTAATATCAATATGTTACTTGCTCTTGCATTAGTTGTATTTGTGGCATTGGTTACTTTTGCAATCTCTATGGGAACTATTCCGACAACGGTTATGGGTTATATTAAAAATATTATCCCGCTAAGTAATCCTATCGGCCGCGAAGATGAAGCTTGGATGCACGGTTGGACAGTATTCTATTGGGCCTGGTGGATTTCATGGTCACCATTTGTGGGGATGTTTATCGCCCGTATCTCGCGTGGTCGTACTGTTCGTGAATTTCTTACCGCAGTATTGATAGTACCTACCGTAGTGACTGTTTTATGGATGTCAGTATTTGGCGGAATTGCAATCGATCAGGTTGCTAACAATATTGGTACACTGGGTAGTAAGGGGTTAACCGAAGTGCCTCTTGCCATGTTCCAGATGTTTGATGCATTACCATTAGGTAATCTACTGTCAATGCTTGCCGTATTACTGGTATTGGTTTTCTTTATAACCTCTTCAGATTCAGGTTCATTGGTCATCGACAGTATTACCGCAGGGGGTAAACTTGATGCGCCTGTACCACAACGTATTTTCTGGGCGGTCACCGAAGGGGCTATAGCAGCTGTTTTACTTTGGGTTGGCGGAACAGAAGCGATTCAGGCACTGCAAGCCGGCGCAATTTCAACAGGACTGCCCTTTACCATTATTTTATTGTTAATGTGTGTCAGCCTGATAATGGGGATGAGAACAGAAAAGCATAATAATAG
>JBATHQ010000704.1:0-2593 GCA_049667005.1 Psychromonas sp. | reverse complement strand
CCAGTTTCTCTATCGCACCTTATGATACGGCAAATTGTTCCTCGACAATCACTGGTAATGCAGAAACTTATGATGCTGACGCGCCTGATGATGCATGGACTCACACCATGAATACCTTGGCGGGATTAAATATTATCAACCCGTTTACAGATATTGCATCAATTTTGTCTAAGATCTCGGGCAATGAATCGCTCACTCAAGATGAATTGAAGGCTAAAGTGCTTGCGTTATTAGGCTATAGCGATAGTGATGATCTGTTTACTGATTACTCAACTAATTCAAAAGTTGCATTATTAGCGCAAGCTGTTTTTGATGTAACGATTCAGACTTTAGCTGCATTAGGGGACAATTACAGTGCGGCCAATATGGAAGCGCTTTATGAGAAAATTTTACCGAATGTGGTAACAGCGGTTAACGAAGCCATCGAGCTTGCTGAAAATAATGGCAGCAGTATAAGTACTATTTCAATTAGCTTGAACCTAGGTACCTTATCTTTCAATGAAGATGGTAGTGTAGATACCGATACGTTAAATGCAACGGTTGAAGCTGAAGTAATATACACAGACGATAATGTTGCAACAGGAGCTACAGGTGGTACAGGTGCTGTAAGCAGCAGTACTGGTGGCTAAGGGTATTAGCTGTAAAGAATAAAACTCAAAGGCGCTAAGAATAGCGTCTTTTTTTTCTTTGATGTAACTGATCTTCCGCACCTGTTTTAAGAATACATTCGCCTGTAATTATCGCCCAAGCAGTCAATAATAACTTGTTGTCGCTCCTTCCAATTGACGACCATTGGAGTCTGATCCTCAAGGTAAATGACCGCAACTCCTTGGAAGCATTGGAATACCCAGCGAGCTGTTGGGTTTTGATAAGGTTTTTTCTTTTGATCGGGAAAGTAAAGGTCTTTTTCTTTTAACTTTTTGCGTATCTGGTGCTCTAATGATGCGTAAACCATCAAACAAGAAGTCATTACCATCAATAATGCTTCTATCCGCTCTGGTTTTTTGATGAAGATTGAGTTGGTTAAAAAATCAGGGCTTTTTAAAAAGCGAAATCCTTTTTCAACTGACTGTTGCTCTTTGTAAGTACTAAGCATTTTCCCCATAGTCATACTGCTATCGAGATCATTCGTTGCGATAATAAAAAATCCCAACTGATTGAGTGCATTTATTCGGCGTTCAATAGGCGTAAATAAAGCGCCCGTTATTTGGTATTCAAGACGCTCTGGAGCCTGTCCTTTTTTCGGTTGACCTTTTCTGCCATATATTGGGATCTCTTTTATGTTATCGACAACATCACTATAAACCTGCTTTACTCTCCATAATTCAATGGCTTGCTGTGCATCATGCTGACAAGCAAACCGCTGTTGTGTTAATTTCTTAAATGTTTTTCGCTCAGCCTCTCCTTTTTTTAGCATGCGCTTTGTTAGGCTATAGGTTTCGCGTTTCCTTGCTTGTTCACTGCGAATTAAAAGCCATTTTTGCTCGATATCACCATAATTTGATTGATGCCACACACCCGAGTAACCATTACCAATATCTTCAAAATCAAGCTTTTGAGCTTGATTGATTAACGCTTTAGCTTCGCTTAACTTTTGAGGAACGCGCGTAATAAACAGTTGTTTTAACTCGTTCAGTTTGATGATGGTTTCTTTTACGTACAAGGCAGCATCCGCGACTAAATAACGGCAAGATTGTGCGGCCTTTAAGCTGCTTATATGAGATTTTACAATCTCTTTAAATCCCTCTAAGTCATTAACATTACCACTCGCGGGCTTCATATAAACAGGGATCCCAGACTGGTTCTCACAAATCAGGTTAAGTACTACTTGATTAAGCTCTGGACGATGATCACGTGAATAACCTTTAGTTATATGAATAGGATGAATATCGTCGCCATCCCCTGATAACTTTTCGACACCATCGTAGTGAAAGCTTGTTGAATCGAGGTGAACTGAATTGCAGGGTAAATCTAGGTGCTTAACAACGGCCTCGCCTATATCTTGATATAGAGATGATACGCCGTATTTATAAAGCGCTTCGAGGCAGCGACCTAGCGCATCATCGTTGATATGTTCAGGTTTAATACCAGGTCCAATAAGACGATCTAAGGGTTTGTCAGAGAAGTACTCACTATACATGTGTAGCGTTCTACCAGTAAAGCCTAAGCCATTGATGATCATTGCCACAAATAGGTTTCCAAAACTGACTTGGCGATGTTCTGATGTGCCAATAGCCTGATCGATAATGTTGGCGAGGTTGATCTCTTTACAAAATCCAGCGACTAATCCGTGATGCTCAAGCGATTTGGTATATGGGTAATTCATATTTTATCTCTTTCAAAAGAGAGTAATAGATCAAAAAGCAGGATCGCGGTCAATGATTTTTTTAAATATGAAATAATTTTGTGATTTCACTCACTTTTACAGATGTAAAATTTAATGGTGATTTAGGTGCGGAATAACAGCTTTATCAGCGATCAGGCGACCGTAAAGTTGTCTATGGACCATGAAGCTTTTGCTACCTGGTTGGAGCAGGAGGGGCAATCTATTAATTGGGTCGAAAATCTCCTGAGTAATATTTTACGCATACAA
>JBATHQ010000703.1:0-1787 GCA_049667005.1 Psychromonas sp. | reverse complement strand
TTATATTCCCGAGGGCTATTTTACTCAGCAACCACCGAATACGGTGCTCGAAAATGGCTTTTGGGTAAAATCATTTTCCCAGCCCAAGGCATATTGGCTATCGCTATTAACGCAACATGCAGCCTCTTTTAGTCAGGATTATCAAGGTTTTTCGCAATTAACGGTAGCGCAATTAGCGGAGCTAACCGGATTAAGTCTGGCACAGGCAACAATGGCCAAGCAGCGCCAATATAGTGAGCCCCTTAATTGGTTAGGCTCAGCGCAAGCACAAACACAATTTATTGAACTAATGAGTTCGCTCGGCGCCACTATTCTTCAGGGTGGACGCTTTTTACATGTTAGTGGTCAATGTGACAAGGGCGCCGCGCAACAATGGTTAACCAAACAATATCAAGAACAACAACCACAAAATGAGATAATAAGCATCGCCCTCGGAGACAGTAAAAATGATAATGCAATGCTCGAACAAGCGACCATTGCCATCCAAATTCACTCCCCCGTTCATGATTTCCCTCACTTAAACAAAGAGGAGAATATCTATCAGAGCCGTCAATATGGCCCCGCTGGCTGGGCTGAGTCTCTACATGAAGTTTTATTATCACGATTAATTAATGAATAGACGATAAAGGATATTTACTTACTTGATTACCACCGTTGCTCAGCTAGTTTCAACAGGCGTTCAGGCATAGGAGCTGTTACCAAACTTGCAAAAGCAAGTCGTTCAATCATGCTTTTTAAATTGTAACGACGGTTAAATTTATAGCTAAATTCGGCAAGGTAACGAGGTAAATGCTTTAAATTAATAGTATGAAATGTACCATGCATGGAATTTTTCACATTACTAATCATCGTGTTTACCCATTTAAAATAGGGAATTTCAACACACGCAGCTCCTCCCCCCGTTACAACTGAAAAATGGAATACCTCGGCATCACCAAGCCCATTAAAGCATGCAAGACCATCTGAAACTGCGACAGATTTAGCTTTTATATGGTGTTTTGCCCAATCAGTGAGTTCTTTTTTTTGAAACCCTTTAACAACGCTAAAGCGCATGCCAACTGGATGCATCGCGTTATTCAGTGATACAGCTGCAACAAATGGCCGCTTTCCTTTTGCTCCACGACCTTTGGTTCCCTTATGTACTCCTCCCCAATATGCATCATCAAGTTGAATAAAACCTTCCAAGGGTTTTTTATCATCACGCTCTTTCATTGCTTGCATTAATTTGTGTTTCAAGCGCCACGTTGCATTGTAGGAGATCCCTAAATGACGAGAAAGTTCGAGGATAGAAATACCATTCTTTTTTTGTGTAATAAAATAAATGGCTAAAAACCAAGTTGTCAGAGAAAGTTTGGTATGATCAAATAGAGTACCCGCTGTTAAAGATGATTGGTGATGGCAATTATTGCATTGGTAAAGTGTTCTTGATTTTAATTGGCAATATTTATCGTTTCCACAGTTGGGACATTGATAGCCATTACGCCACCTCATATTAAAAAGTTGTTTTTGACACTGCTCTTCGGTGCCATATTTTTCCATAAACTCATGAATTGAAATGCCTTTTTGAAATTGAACTTTATTTTTAGCCATGATGCACCTCACTAAATCTATTAATTCAAGTTTAGTACATCATGCTTATTTATAGTGGTAATCAAGTAATTTTAAGAAGTAACCGCAATAGTTTTGCTTGCTCAGGAGGAAGCTCGACGGGGACAACACGCGAGCGACCATTCTTTGTTCTCCCTTCAGCAGTATGAGTGATAGTTATACGAAAAAGAGTGCCTTTC
>JBATHQ010000702.1:0-2511 GCA_049667005.1 Psychromonas sp. | reverse complement strand
ACATAACCAGGCCATAAAGAAACGCAATAAAGGTGCCTATAATTGAGAAAGACCACAGCAATGGCACATCAGCAACGCCAAGAAAACCATAACGGAAGGCGTTGATCATATAAAAGACCGGATTAAAATGTGATACAGCCTGCCAGAAATCCGGCAATAAGGTTATCGAATAAAATACACCGCCAAGATAGGTTAATGGCGTCAAAACGAAGGTCGGGATAATACTGATATCATCGAAAGAGCGGGCGAATATGGCATTCAACAAGCCACCGAGTGAAAACAATACCGCGGTGCATAACACGCTTAATAACAGCACAAAAATATTGAAAATTTGCAAATCGACAAAAAACAGAGAAACACAACTAACAATAAAACCAACCAGTAAACCGCGTATGACACCACCGCCAACATAGCCCCAGACAATAATATAATTAGGAACAGGGGCAACTAATAACTCTTCGACATTACGCTGGAACTTAGCACTAAAAAATGAAGAGGCGACATTGGAATAGGAGTTAGTAATCACCGACATCATAATTAAACCGGGAACGATAAAGGACATATAACTAAAACCACCCATTTCACCAATACGTTTCCCGATTAAGTTACCAAAAATAACAAAATAGAGCGTCATGGTGATTGCTGGCGGTACCAGTGTCTGTACCCAGATACGTAAAAATCGATTAATCTCTTTCGTCCAAATACTTTTTAATGCAATGAGGTAGCTACTATTCATTATTTAAATTGCCTTTTTCCACAAGCCCAACAAACAACTCTTCTAATCTATTCGCTTTATTACGTAAACTGTTAACACGAATACCTTGAGCGCTTAATTCATCAAAAACCTTATTCAAGGATTGCTCTTTTTTTAATTCTATTTCTAAGGTCGTTTCATCAATTTTGCTGATCACAAAATTATCGCTGGCCGGTGTCTTTTCAGGCGGGTCAATATCGAGAATAAATATTTCTCTATCGAGCCGTGTTAACAACTCTTTCATGCTGGTATTTTCAATCAACCTGCCTTTATCAATAATACCAATATTACGACATAGCATTTCCGCTTCTTCAAGATAATGAGTGGTTAAAATAATAGTCACCCCTTGGGCGTTAATTTTCTTTAAAAAATCCCACATAGTACGGCGAACTTCAATATCCACCCCGGCTGTTGGTTCATCCAGAATAAGTAATTTAGGCTCATGCATCAGGGCACGCGCAATCATTAAACGGCGCTTCATACCACCGGATAATTCTCGCGAAGGTTTATCCCGTTTTCCCCACAAATCTAATTGCTTGAGATATTTTTCTGCACGGATAAATGCTTCTTTGCGTTTAATACCATAATAACCGGCTTGATTAACTAATATCTGAATGGGGGGTTCAAATTGATTAAAGTTAAACTCTTGTGGTACTAAGCCAATTTGCGCTTTGACGGATTCAAGTTGTGTATCTAAATCATAACCAAAAACACTTACTGTCCCCGCGCTTTTATTAACAAGTGATGAAATAATACCAATGGTTGTGGACTTACCCGCGCCATTAGGCCCAAGCAGCGCATAAAAATCCCCCCTTCTAACCTGCAAAGAGATCCCCTTCAGCGCTTCAACACCACCTTTGTAAACCTTTCTAATATTCTGTAAGTCAATTGCGTACATACTGTTTCAGCCTTAATCATTAAAACTAACGAAGCCAATATAAGGCAGGTTGCGGTAAAGTTGGGCGTAATCTATGCCATATCCGACAACAAACTTATCTTCAATAGAAAAACCTTCCCAATCTACCTGTACCTCTACTTCTCTGCGAGAAGGTTTAGTAAGCAGGGTGCAGATAGCAAAAGATTTCGGATCGCGTAACAGCAGCATTTTTTGAATCTTAGTTAATGTATGTCCGGTGTCGATAATATCTTCAACAATTAATACATCCCGCCCATGGATCTCTTCATCAAGCTCTTTTAATATTTTCACCTCTCCGGAGCTATCTGTACCACTGCCATAACTTGAGGTCGTCATAAAATCTAAAATCACAGGTACTGTAAGCAAGCGCGCCAGATCCGCTAAGAAAATAGCAGAACCACGTAATAAGCCAATAAGCACCAGGCATTCAGTATTTTTATAACGGTCATTAATTTCTGCAGCCATCTCCTGGACACGCTGTTTGATCTGCTCTTCCGAAATCATTGTTGTGATTGTATGGTTAGGATTCATGGAAACTCCGACAAATAAAGTAGCTGATAATTGTATCACTAAAAATGGATTCCTAAACACACAATATATTAAGCGTTTCATAGGGAGAATACAGCAGAATGACAAAACCGATTTCCAGCGACTCCTGCACAAGAAGCTTGCGATGTGACAGAGAAGGCTCTACTGCATGCCACTGCGAGTTGCTTTTTATTTCTCTTATTCGAGTGGTGATCGCCTGGCACCTAAACGAAAAAATCCCTGCTGACGTAGTCAACAGGGATTTTCTGCGTAATTTATGAAGCTTACCGAGCAACGAAACACTGTCTATAAG
>JBATHQ010000701.1:0-1895 GCA_049667005.1 Psychromonas sp. | reverse complement strand
TTTTTTAGTCGGCGAAATGACTCATCAAGATGTAAAGCAGGGGGTTATTGCTTTTGGCATTGTTGGTTAATGATGACTGAGCAGTTACAAATTTCGTTAACGGCAGATTTAATACTCCTGCTGTTATTGGCAACTCGGCTAAGATTATCTTCATTTCGCGGTTTATCAGTTATAAAAAAACAGGGCTGTTGATACACAACAGCCCTGTTTTTTGGGTTATCACTTTGTTGTTTTATTTTACTGTTTTATTGTGTCGTTTCATTTTGCGGTAAATTGCTTTTTGTTTTCGCCAGTCTGCTGCTTCCAAGTTTACAACTATCAATAAGATCCAGTTGATCATTTTTGGCGCTTGTATCTACACCATATAGACCAAGCAGGGTATGGAACAAATTATCATGCGATAAATCTGTGCTACCGGCCTTAGCAGCAAGGCACTGTTTACTGATCCCCTTAGCGTCTGCATAATCATTGTCAAACCACATAAACCATGGAACGTGAGTCTGTTGGTCTGGCGCAATCGCGTAGGGTGTACCGTGCAGATATAAGCCGTTTTCACCGAGCGATTCACCATGGTCAGAGATATACATTAAGGCAACATTATACTTATCTTTATATTGATTTAACTTGTTAATAGCCTGCGCGATAACATAATCCGTATAAACAAGCGTATTGTCATAAACATTGACGATCTCCTGGTCAGTACAGTTTTCAATGTCACTACGGTTACAAGCAGGGCTAAATTGCGCTTTATTTTCCGGGTAACGTTGCCAGTAAGTTGGCCCATGACTGCCGATAATATGTAAAGCAATCAGCTGATTACCTTTGCTTTGTTGAATTTTTTCATCGATTACGCGCAGCATAACCTCATCATAACAGGTTGTGCCATCGCATAAATCCGGATTTTCCTGCGGGTTGATCTTTATTGTTGAAATATTTTTAGCGGTACCTTTGTCTCCGCCGTCATTTTCAACCCAGAATAGATTTACGCCTGCGTGGGAGAGGATATCCAAAACATTATCCTGATTATCGGCGCGGTTTTTATTGTAATTTGCGCGACCCATATTTGAAAACATACATGGTACTGAATGCGCAGTAGCTGTTCCACAGGTTGAAACATGCTTAAAAGAGATAAGACCCATATCCTGCGTGTAGGGATTGGTATTACGGTTATAACCGTTGTAAGCGATATTTTGGGAACGCGCGGTTTCCCCCAACACCAGAATCATCAGCGTCGGTTTATCATTTTTTGCGCTCTCAACACTCGCATCTTCACCTATTTTTTTATATTCTAATTTTTCGGTAAAATAATGTCTGCGCAGATATTTATAGGAGTTGTAGGCATGCGCCGGGTTAATCATTTTGTTGAGATAGCTGTTATTCCGCCCGATAGACGCATAATCTTTATAATAAAAGACAGCTATTATTAAGATTCCGATAATGGCCACCGCGAGTAATACAGTTCGCTTGACGACCTCTTTAGCAATACTTTCCGCATATGTGATTTTCACTTTAAAAATAAAGATGGCAGGTAATACCCCTAAAATAATAAAGTATAAAATCGACGCCGCATTGAGGTATGAACCAGCTTCGCCTGTATTTGTTTCAAAAATATTTTCCATCATAGGGTAATCAAACATGACGTTATATTTAAGACTGGCGTAAAAAGCTAATGCCGAAGTTAAAATAAGCGGGATCTGAATCGCCTTAAACAGATAAGGCAGGGCTAATACTGAAAAAATAATGATAAACGCAAAAGTCAAAATGATCGGAGAAAGGTAATAAAAGACACTTTGATTTTCGGATAATAGATATATCTTTTCATTGATTGGATAATTCAACACAAAAGCGTAATAAACAGAAAGCAGGATGATGAGAAACACCATACTGATGGAAAT
>JBATHQ010000700.1:0-7321 GCA_049667005.1 Psychromonas sp. | reverse complement strand
AACAACTCTGGGCTAAGCAGTATTCAAGTTATAATGATATTGCGCTATCGGGTAATACCCTTTATTTAACTGATTATCGGGGTTATGTGTCTGCTGTTGATCGTCGTACGGGCGATAAAATTTGGACCAATGAGGAACTCTCTTACCGTAATCTGACCGGTGTCGCCATCGCTAATCAATATCTCGTTGTGGGTGATGGAGAAGGTTACTTACACTGGATAGATCGCGATAACGGGAAGTTTGTTGCACAGCAAAAAATTGACTCTGACGGTTTATATTCAGCACCTGTGGTGACGGAAACCCACCTTTATTTACAGTCTCGTAGCGGTAAATTAGTGGCGATTGAAAAACCATCGATAAATGTAGAATAATTCCTTAAATTTTTACTGTATACTAACTGCCCCCCATATTAATTGTGGAGGGGCTTTTTTTGTTTTATAGGATTGAAATATGTTACCAGTTGTCGCCCTAGTTGGCCGCCCAAATGTGGGTAAATCAACTTTGTTTAACCGCTTAACTCGTACTCGTGATGCATTAGTCGCGGATTTTCCAGGTTTGACGCGAGATCGTAAATACGGTCAGGCAAAAATCGACGAACAAGAATTTATTGTTATTGATACTGGTGGTATTACTGGTGATGAAGAGGGTATCGACGCTTTAATGGCAGGGCAGTCTCTGTTAGCAATTGATGAGGCCGATGCTGTTTTGTTTTTAGTTGATGCCCGTGCAGGATTGACCGTTGCTGATGAAGCGATCGCTGAGCATTTGCGTAAACAAGATAAAAAAGTATTTGTTGTTGCCAACAAAACCGATGGTGTAGATGCCGATTCTGCCTGTGCTGAGTTTTATGCGCTTGCACTTGGCGAAGTTTATCAAATTGCGGCGGCACACGGTAAGGGTGTGCGTCAGATGATTGATGTGGCTTTAGATGGCTTTTTCGACGATATCGAAGTTGATCAGGAGTTCTCTGAGTTAGAAACGGGTCTTGAATATATTGATGAAGATGAAGAAGCCCTGCAAAAGGAACAGGAGCGTCTGGCCGCACTGCCCATTAAACTGGCTTTGATTGGCCGACCTAACGTGGGTAAATCGACCCTGACCAATCGTATTTTGGGTGAAGAGCGTGTTCTTGTGTACGATATGCCCGGTACAACTCGCGATAGTATTTACATCCCGATGACACGCGATGATCGAAAATATATTCTTATTGATACTGCCGGCGTACGCAAGCGTAAAAAAGTAAATGAAACCGTTGAAAAATTCTCCGTTATTAAAACATTAAAAGCGATAGAAGACTGTAACGTTGTTCTACTCATTATTGATGCTCGTGACGGTATCTCTGATCAGGATTTAAGTTTATTAGGTTTTACACTTAATGCGGGACGTTCTTTAGTGATTGCCGTCAACAAATGGGATGGCATGACTGAATATGACAAAGAACGGGTTAAAAGTGAATTAGACCGTCGTTTAGGTTTTATCGATTTTGCAAAAATTCATTTTATTTCAGCGTTACATGGCACAGGCGTCGGTCATTTATACGAGTCTGTTGAAGAAGCTTACGACTCTTCGACAAAACGTATCTCTACCTCGATATTGACCCGTATTATGACCATGGCCACCGATGATCACCAACCTCCAATGGTGAGCGGACGTCGTGTTAAATTGCGTTATGCACACGCAGGTGGATATAATCCGCCGCTTATTGTGATTCATGGCAACCAAGTGAAAAAATTAGCGGACTCCTACAAACGTTATTTAATGAATTACTTCCGTCGCTCATTAGGTATTATGGGAACGCCTATTCGAATTGAATTCAGAGAAGGCAGTAACCCATTTGAAGGACGCCGTAATAAATTAACACCGAATCAGATGTACAAGCGTCAGCGAATGATGAAATTTCATAAAAAGAGTAAAAAATAATGGAAATGTTGTGCCCAAAATGTAACCACGAAGTGGTCAGCAGCGGTCCGCAGAAACGCCATTGTCCGGCTTGTGACAGCGACTTTAAATTACATGCAGCATGCGATAAGTGTGGTGATGAATTAGAGCGTCTGCAGGCTTGTGGGGCGGTCAATTTCTGGTGTAATAAATGTAATGAACTGAAAAGTAAATCGACTGCTATCTACACTTTGGTGGAAGAGGAAAAGTAAGCAACTCCGGGTTGTGTTATTTTTTCGCAGCTTATAAAAAAGGCTTAATCGCAAGATTAAGCCTTTTTTTTAACTTGAAGTCGCTATTTTCAGTAAGTCGTTTTTTTCTCAGTAACTATTTGAAAAACGCGATTGACCCGTTTTACGCCTGCAACCTGACGGCTGATTTCCGTGGCATGATCTGCCATTGCCTGTGTCACTTTGCCAATTAAAAAGACTTCGGAATTCTCTGTCACGACCTTGATCTTAAGCGGGTTGACATAATCATCGGCAATTAGCTGGCTTTTTACCTTAGTGGTGATCCAGCTATCTTTACTTTGCTGGGCAAAACCAATCGGTCTGCTAACTCTTAACTGGTTATAAACGTCTTTAGCTTTTCTAAGCGTCTTTAATTGCGTTTCTATCTGTTGACTCAGTTGTGGATTATTAACTTGACCTATCACCAGTAAATAACCACTGTTGGTGATTAAGTTAATGCGGATATTTTCATTGTTAATGTTAAGTTCAGTAATTTTATCCAAGGCCGCCATTGACAATGAGTCATCACTGATCTGCTCGGAAATACTGCGCTCATCGCTGCTAACTGCGACGGCGGTGCCAGCCGCAACAATTAATCCACCGGCACATCCCTGCAGCACTGCCAGAATCGAGATAAAAAAGAAGGTTGTTAATAATCTTTGCATATTAATCCTTACTGTTGCGGGAAAAGTTGCTGATCTATCAAGTCACTCAAACAGTTAATAACTAATAAATGAATCTCTTCAATACGTGATCCTTTATCACTTGGCGCTCGAATCTCTATGTCGTCTGAGCCTAATAAGCCAGCGAGTTCACCACCATCAACACCATTTAGCGCAATAATTTTTAAATTATTGCTCAGGGCTGTTTCTACCGCTTTAATTAAATTGCGACTATTGCCACCATGACTGATAACTAATAATAGATCGCCATCTTGAGAAAGCGCGGCTATCTGTTTCGCATAAATTTCATTAAAATGGCTGTCGGTAGCAATGGCAGATAATAAAGCAGAGTCAGCTGTAATCGCGATAGCAGGAAGAGAAGGGCGTTCTTTTTCATATTTATTAAGTAGATGTGAAGCAAAAATCTGTGCCAAAGCCGCGGCGCCACCGTTGCCGCAAACCAGTATTTTATTACCTCGGATCAGTGTTTCACTTAATAGGATTGCGGCTTTTTCAATTAACTCCGGCAACGCTTCAGCTGCAACAATCGAGGTTTGAATGCTCTCAGCAAAGTGTGCGTGAATTTTCTCAATTATCATTTTTTATATCACCTTATTCTTGAAAGGCATCTTTAATCCAATCCGGGGTAGTCGATCTACTGTCGATGGCAACAGCATCAAAGCGGCAAAAAGGTTCATTATCCAAGGTCGTTAAATAATGTTTCGCCGTTGTAATTATTTTACGCTGCTTGCGATTATTAATGGAAGCAAATCCGCCCCCAAAATCATTGTTTTTTCTATACCGTACTTCAATAAAAACTAGCGTATCCTGATCTAACATAATTAAATCAATTTCGCCAAAACGGCAGTAATAATTTTGGCAAACCAAAAACAAGCCCTGTTCTTGTAGATAAGACAAGGCTTGTTTTTCGGCAAGTGTGCCTGTGCTGCTATTCGGCAGGAGTAGGCGAGGTAACTTCAACTAAATTTCCCCGGTAGTATTTTGCCCAGCTCAATTTAGATTGAACGGTATTGTTCTCATCCAATCTTAACTCCCCGACTAAACCCGGGTAGCGGTAACCTTCGGTGGTTTGCAGTTGCATCAATTGCTCAATTAATTGATAGCTGTCAAAACCCAAAGCGAACAGACGCAATGCCGCATAAGACTGTCTTGGTAATGCTTTATTAAGTTCATTCATGATGGTAGTTTGCTGATTAATAAGAAATGGCAAATCTGAAAATTGGAAATTTGATAACTCTTTATTTTGCAGACCGCCTCGGTCAAATTCGTGAGAGCGAGAGCTTGCGTATATTGGGATCTTGGCAGCATAAGGACTGACAGTTACGTCAACATAAGGCTTAATCAAGATAAGTTCATCGCGTTTACTAATTAGGTAAATCGCATCAACATCACTACGGCTACTGGATTGTCTTTTATCTGCTTGTAAAACACGATCAATAAAAGTACCTAATTGTGACTTAGAAGTGAAGAAATATTGTTCTATGCTTTGGCCATGTTGCGCTTGCCATTCATCTTTGAAGGCTTTAGCAACACGTTTACCATAGTCATCTTGAGGCGCAATAATGATTGGATTCTGGTGTTTATTTTCAGTGACAAACTGCACCGCTTGTTTTGCTTCCTGCTCCGGAGAAAGTGAAAATGAATAATGCCAAGGAGATGTCGCTGCTTGAGCATTGCTATCTGCGGAGTTTAATTTTGGTTGTGTAACACTATTAAGTGCTAATACCGGTATTTTATCAATCAAAGGCAGGAATGCCTCAACATCATCTTTTAATAGTGGACCAATAATAAAATCAATATTATTTTGCCCTAACTGCGCAGCGATGTTGGCCACTGGCTGTGCATTTGTATCATAAAAATGCAACGCGGGTGCATTGCCCGTAGTGGAGGTATTCTGCTTACGGTAATAGGAATCTATTATACCTTGTTGTATGGATTTACCCTGCTCTTTATAATTGCCCGAGAGCGGCAGTAATACAGCGATATTTTTTGGTTGAAAAGGTTTTAATTCGGCAATATTCATCAGTTGCGTTGGCATAAACAACAATGCCTGGTGTTGAGAATAGCGAGATTTCCATTCATCGATTGCGCTTTTTAACTGGTTGGGGCGCAATTGATTAGTCTGGTAAATACCTGCAAGTGCATACCAGCCCTCTTTAAAGAAAGCAGTTTCCACACTTGTTGTATCCAGACTTGTATCGCTGCGTGAAAGTGCAGCCTCTTTCTGGTACTGAGCAAGGGAGTCTGGCGGTAACAAAGACAGTTCACTTAACAACATATCATTGTAGTACTGTTTACGTTTATCACTCTTTAACAGGGGGGTTAAAGCGAGTAACGTATTTGCGGCAGCAAAATGGTTTTTTTGTTCTGCATAAATATCAGATTGCAGCGAGAGTGACGCAACGGAACCAAAATAGGATAAATTTTGCGGATCAATCTGACTTAATACATTTTGCGCTTGAGTACGCTCTTTTTTTGCAAATAAACTTTGTGCGAACAATAAATTAAGTGAGGTTCTATCTCGCTCAGAAAGTTCTTTCGTTTGCACATAGGCAATGATTGAATCTGCAACTTTAGTTTCACCTTCTGCAATAAGAGCTTGGATAGACAGAAGCTGCCAAGCAGAATTGTTTGGATCAGTGTTGAGTTGATCTTGTTGGAGATAGAATGCTGAATTATTTTCTAATTCAGAAAACAGCTCCGGCGCTGTGCTGCTGTATGTTGATGGCACCGTGCTACATGCTGTTAAAAATATCATCGTTAACGTCATGATCAGTAAGTGCGAAAAGCGTTTTGTTGGGTTTATCAAGTTCAAAATGTTATCCCTTTTGAGCTAGTAGGTATTCGATGTAGGTATCAAGTTGCCTATAGTGTAATATTGCCGACTCAGTTAAACAATCATATTCACTTTATCAAGGCAATTATATGTCCGAAATTAGCCAAATCTTTTCTCAACACACTGCAAAACTGTATATTGTTGCTACTCCTATCGGTAATATCAGCGATATAACCTATCGCGCAATAGAAACGTTACAACAGGTGGATTTGATTGCTGCGGAAGATACCCGTCATAGCGGCAAGTTATTAAGCCATTATCAAATCAAAAAACCGATGTTTGCGTTACATGATCATAATGAGCGGCAACGCGGGCAAGTACTGATTGAAAAAATTAAAGCAGGGCAGTCAATCGCTCTAATATCTGATGCAGGTACGCCATTAATTAGTGATCCGGGTTATCACTTGGTCAATGAATGTCGTGAAGCGGGTGTTGAGGTGGTTCCTATTCCGGGAGCTTGTGCAGCAATAACCGCTTTGAGTGCAGCGGGATTACCATCGGATCGCTTTTCTTTTGAAGGGTTTTTACCTGCAAAAGAAAAAGGCAAACAAGATAAGTTAAAAGCCTTAATCGAAGAGACGCGCACCATGATTTTCTATGAATCACCACGCCGTATTCAAGATACCGTAGAACAAATTATCAGTGTATTCGGTGCAGAGCGTAAACTGGTTATCGCGCGCGAGTTAACCAAAACCTTCGAATCTTTTTATACCTATACTGCACAAGAGATGCTGGATTGGTTAAAGCAAGATACAAACCATTGTCGTGGCGAATTTGTCTTGATGGTTGCCGGCGCGCAAAAAGATGAACAAAGTATTCCACAAATAGCCCTGAACACACTGGCGTTATTAAAAGAGGAATTACCGCTTAAAAAAGCGGCTGCTTTAACCGCGCAAATCCATGATCAGAAAAAAAATGAACTGTATAAATGGGGATTAGAAAACTTATAATCGGGTTAAACATATATGCCTTGTCTTTCGCATTCATTATCCCGTATAATCCGCCGCGGAGTTGACTAGATCGTCGCTGCTTTTATTGCTTGCAATAGAAGGGGAGGAAAGTCCGGGCTTCAACAGGGCAGGGTGCCAGGTAATACCTGGGTAGCGTGAGCTAACGACAAGTGCAACAGAGAGGAGACCGCCTATGTGTCTGTGAAAACAGATGCAGGTAAGGGTGAAAGGGTGCGGTAAGAGCGCACCGGCCAACTAGTAACAGTTTGGTGCAGGGTAAACTCCACCCGAAGCAAGACCAAATAGGCTTCCTGAGGTATGGCCCATACTGGAAGCGGGTAGGTTGCTTGAGCCTGTGAGTGATTGCAGGCCTAGACGAATGACGATTCACGACAGAACCCGGCTTATCGGTCAACTCCAACTAACATATAAAACCGCTGCTAAGTAATTAGCAGCGGTTTTTTCATTTATAGAGTGCAAACTTGCGAGTGATTGCAGGGTTATTTCAGCAATACGCGAATGATGATTTACGTCAGAGTCAGGCTTTATCGGTCAACTCCACCAATTTAGAACCCGTAACGAAGCAATTTGTTACGGGTTTTTTCATTTATAGAGTGCAAACTTGCGTGTGATTGCAGGGTTATTTCAGCAATACGCGAACGACGTATCACGACAGAGTCAGGC
>JBATHQ010000699.1:0-4254 GCA_049667005.1 Psychromonas sp. | reverse complement strand
GCGCGAACAAAATGCAACATGATGAGATTGTTTATCCCCTAGAATAGTTGCGCCACTGTACTCGCTTTCCAGTTAACTCAGCAAAGTCATCTTGGCGTAGCTTGGGTATAAACTCAGTCACCGAGTTATTTATACCAATTCCACTAATTATCTACTCATTTATGCTTGTTAAAATGAATGCTAGCTTTGTTATTGATTTGATAATTAGAACAACTAGTTACTGCAATCAATGCCTTGCTTTCATCCATTTTCCCGGTAGAACATTTAATTAATGGAGTTGGTATCATTTTACCAATCTAATACTACCGTTACGTTAAACGGCAATCTTATTCAAAAAACTGGATGAGTTTTCAAGATGTTCGAAAAACCACTCGATAATAATGCCAAACTCAGGAACCAAACGTGATTCAGTCCACCAACTGGCCTCATGAAAATTGGTAAATGAATCAATAAAAAAGAGTAACGCACTGACCACTAATACGCCGCGAACAGCACCAAAAACGACGCCTAACAGGCGATCCGTCCCGGACATTCCGGTCACTGCGATTAAACGATTAACGATATAGTTTATCAACGCCCCAAGTAATAATACCGCAATAAATAAAATCGCAATGGCGACCGAATTACGAATTAACTGGTCATTTAATTGTGTTAAATGACCCGCGACTTCAGGGTAAAAATTACTGGCAATAAAAAAAGCACAAAACCAGGTAACTAACGAGATCGCTTCTTTAGTGAAACCACGTACCAAACTGATTAAAGACGAAAATGCAATAATGCCAATAATTGCGATATCAAACCAACTATCAAACCAATTCATTGTTATCCTTAAAAATCAAATTGAAAACGGCAGCAGTTTATCAGAGAAGACCGACAATTACCGTAACTAACTATGGATTCGTTGCTTTGAAGGGTAAAATTTTACCGTCCAAATTGGTTAATTTCTTCAAACGGGGTAGTTGTTCTTTTAGGCGAGCTTGAGAAACATCAGGACCAACAAATACACGGGTTAATACGCCATCTCTTATCTCAGCGGGAACCGAATGTGCCTGAAATCCGGCAGTGTGTAACTGCTTCAATAATGCCTTTATATTCGCTGCGTTTTGAAAAGCCCCTATCTGGATTATCCAAGCGTTATCGGGAAGCGGTATTTTTTCTACTTTTGCTATTTGCTGTACTTTTTGTGGTTTTTGTATTTCTGCTACTTTTTGCGTTTTTTGTACTGCTTCTACTTTTTGCACTTTTTGTACTGCTTCTACTTTTGCGACCTCTTCTTGATCCTCGATCTCTTCAGGCTGCTTAGAAATTGAAACGGTGTTTGCGACCTCCTCAATCTCCCATTCATCATCATTATTATCAGTTGCTGAAGTTTGCGCTGATGCAGCGTCTCCCGATACCGCGCTTAAATATGAATCAAGGTTATCAATATCGGGGTTAGTATTATCGGACTGAGGGTTATCAATATCCGGGTTAGTATTAACAGACGTATGTTGCTTTAATTCTGGACTGATCGGTGTTGCGGTAAATTCTTCTACATAAGAATTTTTTTTACCATCAATAATAGTGGGTAAAAAAATAACAACACAAGCAACTAAAATAGTTACACCGACTAAACGGTTTTTAAACTGAGGAGCCACACTTTATCCTTGTAAAAAATTTAAAAAGTCAGAAACAGTATGAAATGAGCCAAATATAATAATTATATCAGATGAGCTTACTTTGTTAACTATCGTTTTATAAGCGCTATCTATATTTTCAAAGCAAGCAACGTTACTTTGCGCATTTTTTGAGCGTTTATAGTTTTCTAATAATAACGCAGCAGAGGCACCTCTGTGGCAATCTAATGTGATCAAGTTACAAAAATCAATTGCCGAGTTTATTTGCTCAAAAGAGCCGGCCATATCTTTGTCTGCCAACATACCAATAATCGCATGTATTTTACATTCTTTTGTTTTTCTGGCCTTGATAATTTGTAACTGAGTGGCCAGATATTTTGCCGATTGTGGATTATGCGCAACATCTAAATAAACATCACAAGGAGATGTCGTCTGCACCTTTTGTAAGCGCCCTGCTAAACTTGCGTTTTCAATTGCGCCCTTGAGAATAAGCGGATCCACATTAATCTGTAGTGCTTCAATCACCGCCAGCGCAGTTGACGCATTTTGCACAGGCAATAACGGTAAATGAATACCTTCGAGCGGTTGTGCCCCGTGCCAATTCCATTTATCAGCGACTATTTGATAAGAGAAATCTTTGCCCGCATAGTTAATTTTACAATGCAGTTTGGTAGCATGATCCTGTAATGATAAAGGCGGATCTAATTCGCCACAAATGACCGGTTTGTCAGCACGGAAAATGCCCGCTTTTTCAAAACCAATTTTTTCTCGATCATCCCCTAACCAGTCAACATGATCTATATCGATGGTGGTGATCACACTGATATCCGACTCAACGATATTGGTTGCATCCAATCGTCCACCCAGCCCGACCTCCAATAAAATATAATCGCACTGTGCTTGTTTTAATAAATATAAACAACCTAATGTTGCATACTCGAAATAACTTAAGGATGTTTCTCCACGCATTTTTTCGATGACTGAAAACGCATCACAATGCGCTTGATCGCTTAATTCCTGCTTATTAATACGCAGGCGTTCTGTATAGCGTTGGATATGCGGAGAGCTATAAACCCCCACTTTATAACCGGCCTGAAGCAAAATTTCTTCAATAAAAGCACAGGTTGTGCCTTTACCATTCGTGCCACCAACGGTGATCACTTTTGCATCAAAATGGATTAATTGCAGATCCTGCGCAACCTTCGCGACACGAGACAGACCTAATTCGATTTCGCTAGGGTGCAGTTTTTCTATATAAGACAACCATTGTGGTAATGTTTTTAGCGTATTTGTGTCCATATCGGGCTCTACCTATTACAAATCTAAGAATAACGGGCCACAGGGTGGTCTGGGTAAGTCATATTGTGCGGGATAATCAACTTCAACCAGGTATAAACCGCCAGCTTTAGCTGTTGCAGCTGCTTTAGCCCGGTCTTTATGGGTGAGTAGAGACTGTAACCAGTCAACAGGTTGATTACCGCGCCCTATTTCAATTAAGCTGCCGGCAATATTTCTGACCATATGATGTAAAAATGCATTGGCTTTAATATCAATAATGATGAACGCACCACGCTGGCATACATTTAAATACTCAAGGGTTCTAACCGGACTGTTCGCCTGGCAATGTAAAGCACGAAAAGAGGTAAAATCTTGTTCACCAAGGATAGTCTGTCCGGCCTGATGCATTTTCTGCACATCTAAGGCCATATGATAATGACTTAGCCCGGTGCTAAGAATACCAGGACGAAACGGTCCGTTATAAATGATATAACGATAACGGCGTGCAGTTGCACTAAAGCGAGCATGGAATGAATCGTCCACCTCTTTTACCCAGCGCACCGCAATATCTTTAGGAAGATTGGCATTAACGCCCAGTGTCCAGGCTACCTCTTTGCGCACCGCATCGGTATCAAAATGAACAACTTGTCCGGTGCCATGCACACCGGCATCAGTTCGTCCCGCACAATTAACCGTAACGGTATGATTAGCGACGATAGACAGCGCCTTTTCAAGCTCCTCTTGTACCGAGATCACCTCTTTTTGGCGCTGCCAGCCATAATAAGCAGCACCATCATATTCAATTCCCAGTGCAATACGCATTAAGCATTCATCCTAAAATCAAAATGGCACAGTATATACCATGTGCTTATTGTTTTTAAAATGAATTGTAATGTACAGCTAGTTAAGTGCTGTTTAGTTGCTCATTTTGCTGTGATTCAATTAATACGTGTTGATTTACGGAGCAATTTTAGTGCGGGACATTAGTTATTAGTTATTAGTTATTAGTTATTAGTTATTAGTCGGTAGTCGGTAGTCGTTAGTCGTTAGTCATTAGTTATTCTAGTGTGGGTTTTGCGGGATACTCGGTGCGGTCACAGCCTTCAAGCCCTCCAACCTTCAAGCACTCCAGCCTTCAGTCCTCGAGTCTTTATACCTTGAAGCTGTTTAACTGCCTTACTCGATTAAGGGACTTCCATATTTAGCATGACTCAGGGGAATCACTTTTAACAGTTCAATTCTTTTCCCGTCAATAATTTGTAAGGCGGAATGTATCAAACTGTTATTGTTAGCAATGATATTGATATCATAATGTTGCTTTTCATAGGTAAATTTCACTCTTAAAATCCCATTTTCTAAA
>JBATHQ010000698.1:0-3729 GCA_049667005.1 Psychromonas sp. | reverse complement strand
GTATATTGAACACCTATCACTTCAAAATTGGAGCGGTACACGAGACTCGAACTCGTGACCCCGACCTTGGCAAGGTCGTGCTCTACCAACTGAGCTAGTACCGCATCACATTTTATAAGATAAAATTTCTAAACTAGAAATTGGAGCGTTAGACGAGACTAAAAAAACAACTCATGACCCCGGCTCTTATTGTCAAGGTCGTGCTCAGTATATTGAACACCTATCACTTCAAAATTGGAGCGGTACACGAGACTCGAACTCGTGACCCCGACCTTGGCAAGGTCGTGCTCTACCAACTGAGCTAGTACCGCTTCATATCTGTTTTGCCGTAACCATCACGAGTAAACTCGCAACTCCCATTCACGCTTGCCAAGGTCAACCTCAACTCACTGAACAAGTACCGCATCACATCTTAATATCATAAAAAACATTACGACATGTTGGATGATGTCTGTCTCTTATGAGGTGCGCATTATAAATAGGGGATAAATGAATGCAAGCTTTTTTTTGCTAATTCACCTTATGTTATGCGCGGTTGTCGGGTTTTTGAGCAGACGGCTGGTTTGTCTGCTCAAAAAAGAGACTTTAGAATTTAAAGAACTGTTTTTTATAATGCTGTAATTCAGAAATTGATTCTTTGATATCCTGCAAAGCCGTATGGCTGCCGATTTTTTTATGCGCATTAACCATCTCAGGTGCCCAGCGGCGACCCAGCTCTTTAACCGTACTGACATCAATATTGCGATAATGAAAATAAGCTTCTAAATTTGGCATATGGCGTACTAGAAAACGTCGGTCTTGACCAATGCTGTTACCACATAATGGCGCAGCGCCAGCAGGAACCCACTCTTTTAAGAAATCAATAGTCGCCTGTTCCGCCATTTCACAACTGATTTTGCTCGCTTTAACCTTATCCGTTAAACCCGATTTACCATGTTGTTCCGTACACCATTCATCCATTGCATCCAGTGCTTCATTACTCTGGTGAATAACAAATTCAGGGCCTTCAGCAAGAATATTTAAATCTCCATCAGTAACAATAGTGGCAATCTCTATTATCTTATCTGTATCCGGATTTAAACCTGTCATCTCCAAATCAATCCATACCAAGTTATTTTTATTCATATTTATTGTGATCCTTTTCTCTACAGAGAGCCGCATTTGTAAAATAATATAGTATGATACGGTATTAACACTATCAGTGATAGCTAAGGACACCTGTGACCAAGAAAAAACGACTCAGTAATAATCAAGTTCGCCGAGTACAAACCAATCAGAAAAAACGTCTCAATAAAGAAGACACTAGACAGTGGGATGAAGCGGAGCTTGGCCCGCAACTGCAGGGCATTGTTATCAGTCGTTTTGGCCAGCATGCTGACGTTGAAGATGAAAACGGAAAAATAGAACGCTGTAATTTACGCCGCGGCGTGAAGTCTCTGGTAACCGGTGATCGGGTGGTATGGCGTGCAGGTAATGAGGCTTATCATGGTATCAGCGGTGTTATTGAAGCCGTGCATCCGCGCACCACAGTATTAACTCGCCCTGATTATTATGATGGCATCAAACCGATTGCAGCAAATATCGATCACATCATTATTGTCAGCTCAATTGCCCCAGAATTTTCCCGCAATATTATTGATCGCTACCTGGTCGCTTGTGAAGATATTGGCATTACCCCGATTATCGTTTTAAACAAAAGTGATTTATTGGATGAGCAGTCAGCGAAACAGATTGATCAGGAGTTACAAAGTTACCGTGATATCGGTTATCAGGTTTTATACAGCTCCATGCATGGCGATGGTTTATCTGCTTTAAAAAGCGTAATGAAAGATAAAATCAATATTTTTGTCGGCCAGTCCGGGGTAGGTAAAACATCTTTACTTAATATGTTATTACCGGAAACAGAAGCGGCTACCGGAGAAATTTCCGAAAACTCCGGATTAGGTAAACATACCACCACCACCGCCCGCCTTTACCATTTTCCAGAGGGAGGCGATCTGATAGACAGCCCGGGAATTCGCGAGTTTTCATTATGGCACCTGGAGCCGGAACGTATTGCTTCAGGGTTTATCGAATTTCGCCCGTTTTTAGGGCAATGTCGTTTCCGGGACTGCAAACATAAGATAGATCCGGGCTGTGCATTGGTAGAAGCAGTAGCTGAAGGAAAAATAGATGCCGCGCGCTATCATAGCTTCCTGCGAATTTTGGAGACGATGGACGACGCCAAAAACGCCCGCCATCGCGATCCGAATACCTATCAATAAAAATTCGCTTTATTATTCAAACAGTTATAGATACATTGCAACATATACATTAATAAAAAAGGAACATCATGATTGATCAACTTAAAATTATTGGACAATATCTGCTCGCAAAGCACCTTCTTTCCCGTTTAGTCGGTAAATTAGCGGCCGCCAGAGCGGGTAAATTAACCACCTTTTTAATAAAAAAATTCATTCAAAAATTTAACGTTGATATGAGTGAAGCAAAACATTCATCGCCCGACGACTTTAAAACATTTAATGACTTTTTTACCCGCGAACTAAAAGCGGATATTCGCCCGATTATCGAAGGAGATAATAATCTTGTCCTGCCCGTTGATGGTTGCATTAGCCAAATCGGTGCGATTAAAGAGGGGCGAATTTTTCAAGCGAAGGGTCATGATTTTAGTTTGCGGGAGTTGTTAGGTGGACGTGATGATATTGCAGCCCCCTTTGATGAAGGTATGTTTTCTACCATTTACCTGGCACCTAGAGATTACCATCGTATCCACATGCCGATCACCGGCAAACTGGAACAGATGATCTTTATCCCCGGCGATCTGTTCTCGGTCAATCCGCTAACCGCGCAGAATGTGCCCAATCTATTCGCCCGCAATGAGCGTGCCGTGGCTATTTTCTCAACGGCAGTCGGTCCGATGGCGATGGTATTAGTCGGCGCAACCATTGTTGCCAGTATCGAAACGGTCTGGGCAGGGACGGTTGGCCCCTCTAAAAACAAAGAGATTCAATATTGGGATTACCAGAATCAGGAGATTATTCTGGAAAAAGGCGCGGAAATGGGCCGCTTCAAATTAGGCAGTACGATAGTTGCGCTTTTCCCTAAAGGAAGCGTCAGCTTCTCAGAATCCCTGCAGGCAGAGACAGTTACCCGTCTGGGTGAACTGTTTGCCACCGTCAATACCAGCGAAGAGAAATAGGAAGTACATACCAGCATGCCTCACTTATCAGCAGCACAATACTTAAAAAAAATCCTACTTGCCCCTGTTTATGAAGCAGCCATTGAAACGCGACTGCAACCGCTTAATAAACTCTCAAAGCGTTTAAATAATCACGTACTATTAAAACGCGAAGATCTGCAGCAGGTGCATTCATTTAAGTTGCGTGGTGCTTATAACAAATTAGTGAATTTAACCGAGCAACAGAAAAAACAAGGCGTTATAGCCGCGTCGGCGGGTAATCATGCGCAGGGGCTGGCGCTGTCAGCACAATTAATGGGACTCAAAGCAATCATTGTGATGCCCAATACCACCCCTGATATTAAGGTTAATTCCGTTCGCGCATTAGGCGCAACCGCAGTTTTGTTTGGTGACAGTTTTGATAGCGCCAATCAGCACTGTCAGCAGTTAGCCAAAACCCATGGTTATACGATCATTCCTCCCTTTGATGATCCTGATGTGATCGCCGGGCAGGGTACGATTGCCAAAGAGTTACTGCAGCAGGATGCGCA
>JBATHQ010000697.1:0-1708 GCA_049667005.1 Psychromonas sp. | reverse complement strand
CAGCACGGCAATTATCATGGCGAGCTTGGATTTTTTTCAGCAAATCAATCATGCAATGCCCCTATGGTTCCAACAAGGCGGTGTGGTTATGTGGCTGTTATTATTAACCTCTTTTTTAGCAACCCTGATCACCTTAGAGCGCGCTTTCGTTTGGCTGAATTACTATCTTAAAAAAGAGCACTATCCGCTGCTCGATTGTTTTGCCTATTTAAATAAAAAAGATAAAACCAATGCATTATTAGCCTGTCAGCGCATCGATACACCGGCTTTAAATATGTTAGAGTTCGGCATTAATGCCCTGCCGTTTTCACCCAATGATAAAATGGAGTCCTACGCAGAAAGGCAGATCAGCAGCATGTCGCGCGGACAGTCATTACTTGATACGGTGATCACACTTGCCCCCATGCTCGGTATTTTAGGCACGGTATTGGGGATTATCCACTCCTTTAATATTCTCGGCTCTCAGGGGATCGACAATCCTACCGAAGTAGTAGCCGGTATTGCACAAGCATTAATTTCCACCGCTATGGGGCTAACCGTCGCACTATTAGCACTGTTACCTTTTAACTTTTTCCGTTCACTGCTGCACAGACTCACTCAGCATCTCGAAGGGGTTGGCAGTGAGTTTTATCATATCTGCCGACAAAAGAGTCTGGTCACCAACGAACTTAGCGAGATCATGAAAATTCAGGAACTCAGCCGTGCGGCTAAAGATAACGAGCAGGTGTTTAAATACGCGGTCACAGAGGACAGTGAGATGCCCTACCATTACGAGTTTAAAGAGGGCTCAGATGAGGTCGCGGTTAATCTTCACGACGACATGAAAGAGCTTAAAAAAACCTCGCAGGAATCACTCGCAGAGATGTACAGCAGTGCGGTCAACGAAAATAATGAGTACTTCGGCATTGATGAAGTAGAACTGCAAAAACAGCAGGAGAGTGCTCACCTGCAGGCAACACCATCGACGATCAAGGCGGAGCGATGAAATTAAGTCGGAAACGCCTGCAAAAGCCGGCTCGCTTTGAGTTATTACCCTTACTGGATGTGATTTTTTTATTACTGATCTTTTTTATTTTTGTCATGCTTAAAATGACCATGCAAAGCAGTATTAAAGTCGAATTACCGCAACTCGTTGACAGTAAGCAGCTAACCGAACAGGTCTTAACTATCAGTATTAACAGCGATAATCAGATTTTTATTAATCAGCAAATGACAACCGAAGCGTCGATGCTGGCAGAAATTGTGCGCATCCAAAAAGACCAGCAGCAGGGCAATGGAACAAACCGGTCAATGCCGATACTGATCCGTGGCGACAAACACTCTGATTTAGGTATCGCACTGTCTATTTTGGACAAACTGCGTTTGTCCGGTTTTCAGCAGGTTGCTTTTGCAACAGAAAAAGATAAATAAATGTTCACCTCTGACAACAAAGCCATTGGCCGTTATCTCCTTTTTTTCTTTATCAGCCTTGCCTTATATGCTTCTATTTTTCTCTATCCTGATCACAGCGTGATCATAAAACCATTACCGGTAAACTCCGGTGAGCAGGCAATTCAGATTAGTTTAGTTTCCCTGCCGCCCGAGTTCCAAAAACCCGTCACGCCAGCGTCAGAACCAGAACAAAAAAAAACCGATCAAGCGACACCAAAGGCAATCGTCGCCGAGCAGAGCAATAGCGCACCGTCTGAATCTGAAGTTAAATTAAGAA
>JBATHQ010000696.1:0-3039 GCA_049667005.1 Psychromonas sp. | reverse complement strand
AGATTGAAAAGCAAAGTGAAAAACTGCTGCAAACTGCAACAAAAGCTGCCAATACAGAAGCCCATCGTCTTTTGGAAAAAGCGAGGAAAGTCGCAGAAGACCTTTGCCTGCAACAGCAGGCAACGTTTCAGAGGCAGCAGCAGAGTCTCAGTGACGCGCTGACCCAACAAACTCAACAAGAGGTTTTCGCAATCACTCGGCAAACATTAAAGGATCTTGCTGATGTCGAACTCGAAGAGCAGATCCTCAAGGTTTTTCTAAGCCAGTTAGCTGAGCTTGATGACAATGAAACAGCCTCCTTTATAAGCGCGCTTGCTAAAAACAATAGTGCTAGTGTGCGCAGCAGTTTTGCCCTGTCTCCAGTGCTACAGCAGACTTTAACCAAGGCACTTAATGAGCGTTTTGCAACTGCGATGCAGATCCATTTCGCAATAGATGCCGATCTTGTCAGCGGTATCGAAGTGTATATTGACGGTCAAAAACTGGCCTGGAGCATTAGTCAATATATCGACTCGTTAGAGCAACATTTTCAACAATTAGTGCGCGACTCTGCGCAGCACCTCGCCAGTAAACAATGCAACGATGATGGCAACGATGATGATTTACTGACCGCCGAGCCTGCTTTGCTTACAGCAGAAAAGAGAAATAACGCAGATGACTGATTTACAAGGAATCGTCGAACAGACCTTCGCAACGTTAAAACACGGCCGAAGTACTTTTCGGGCACAACTTAAAGCCCGTGAGATAGGTATTATCAGCAGTGTGTCATTTGCTATTGCGCAGGTATCCGGGTTGCCGAATGTCGCGTCGGACGAGTTGCTGAAATTTCCCGGTGATATTTACGGCATCGCGTTTAATGTCGATCAGGATAGTATTGGCGTAGTGTTGCTCGGTGATTACTGGCGCTTACAGAGCGGTGATGAGGTTGAACGTACCGGGCGCGTGATGGATATCGCTGTCGGTTTGGGATTACTGGGTCGGGTTATCGATCCGCTGGGCATGCCTCTGGATGGTAAAGGCCCGCTGCAGAGCAGTGAACGATTACCCGTTGAGCGTCCGGCTGCGCATATTATGGATCGTGCGCCGGTGACCGAACCGTTACAAACCGGCCTGAAAGTGATTGATGCGCTGATCCCGATCGGACGCGGGCAGCGCGAACTGATCTTAGGGGATCGCCAGACCGGCAAAACCGCGATTGCCATCGATACTATTCTTAATCAGCATGATCAGAATGTGCTCTGTATTTACTGTGCTATTGGTCAGCGCGCGTCTGCGGTGGCAAAAACCATTGCCACATTAAAAGCGCAAGGGGCGATGGATTATACTCTGGTGATGGTCAGTGAAGGTAATGCTCCACCGGGGTTCGCCTATATTGCGCCCTATGCCGCGACCAGTATTGCGGAATATTTTATGGAAAAAGGGCGTGATGTTTTAATTGTTTATGATGATCTCACGCAGCATGCGCGTGCCTATCGGGAACTCTCACTGCTGCTGCGCAGACCTCCCGGACGGGAAGCTTTTCCGGGTGATATTTTCTATATTCACTCGCGTTTGTTAGAGCGTGCGACCTGTTTAAAAGAGGACCGTGGAGGCGGTTCGCTGACCGCGTTGCCGATTATTGAAACGGAGGCGCAAAATATTTCCGCTTATATTCCGACCAATCTGATCTCCATTACCGATGGACAGATCTACCTGTCCCCAACGCTCTTTGAATTAGGTATTTTACCCGCGGTTGATGTCGGCCGCTCGGTTTCCCGTGTCGGCGGCAAAGCACAGCGTGCGGTGTACCGCGCGGTTGCCGCTAATCTTAAATTAACCTATGCGCAATTTCAGGAGCTGGAAACCTTCGCCCGTTTTGGTGCGCGTCTGGATAAAAATTCCCAGGGAGTTCTTACTAACGGACAACGCATTCGCGCCTGTCTTAAACAACCGCAGTCATCCCCGCTGACGGTCGTTGCGCAAATCACCGTTTTGCTCGCTTTAACCGATAAACTTTTTGATAACGTGCCGTTGTTGCAGATGAAGGAGGCTGAAAATGCCTTAAATCAGGCCGCCAGTACACTGCCGGAGCCGTTATTGAACGCGATTAACAGCGGTAAAAAATTAAGCGATCAAGAGCGCAGCGGTATTATCGAGATTGCGCGTAACACGCTGGCACCTTTTCAGACGATTTCCGTAGAAAAAGAGCAAAGTCATTATGAGCGAAAGTAGTGATAACAGTGAAACATTAAAACGCAAAATTAACAGCGCCGCGGATCTGTATGCGGTGGTCCGGGCAATGAAAGCGATGGCCGCAGCTAATGTCGGCCAATATGAAAATGCGGTCGAGGCGCTTAAAGATTATTACCGCACGGTACAATTAGGCTTGTTTACCTGTTTCCACCAATATCAGGCTGCGCCAAGTGAGCGACAAAGAAAACCCTGTATTGCGGCACTGGTATTTGGATCGGATCAGGGTTTAGTCGGACAATTTAATGATCAACTTGTTGATTTTGTGGTTACTGCTTTAGGCGAACGTTCAGAAGACAAGGTTATTTTCTGTCTCGGTGAGCGCCTGCAGTCGCGCATGACAGAAACCACTTTAAAGTTGGCTCCCGGGTTTACCTTACCGAAATCGATTGATGCTATTCCGGCTCTGGTGGGGCAGATTTTGCTGGAGATGGAAAACCGTCGCGCCGAGGGGGCGATCTCTGAGGTGATTATTTTCCATAATCAACCTGTCTCAAGCGCAATGTATCAGCCTTTCCGGCAGCGCCTGCTGCCGCTTGATGATATTTGGCAGCAGGAGTTAAAGTCGATTATCTGGCCTTCCGATAAATTACCCGAAGTGATTAATGCCGGCGAAGATACTCTGCTCGCTTTTATCCATGAATACCTTTTTGTTTCAGTATACCGCGCCTGTGTGGAATCGCTTGCCAGTGAAAATGCCAGCCGTTTAGCGACCATGTTACGCGCCGAAAAGACCATCGATGAGCTGTTAGAGTCAATGAACAGCCGTTTTCATCTGTTACGGCAAAACAGTATCGACGAAGAGTTGTT
>JBATHQ010000695.1:0-3496 GCA_049667005.1 Psychromonas sp. | reverse complement strand
ATTACGATAGAATGCTTGCGCCCTGGTTTAAAGATAAAAGCGGCCCTTATCCCATCGGTTTAGCCCATGATTGCCAACAGGTCGCGGAATTGCCCATTGCAGAGTGGGATGTGCCATTGCCGGAGATAATTACCCCCTCCAAACATTTTAACTGGTAAGAATCCACCCTAAAGAATGATTAGCACGCTAGTTATAAATGTGTGTCTTTAGCCATTATCCCATGGATAACTGAATTGGATTGGGTATAATCTGTGCCACTTTATACCCATGATGAAAACAGGAAAACGGGACTATGACACAAGATGAAATGAAAAAAGCAGCCGCTTATGCTGCCTTAGAATATGTCGAGAAAGACTCGATTGTTGGCGTAGGTACCGGTTCAACGGTTACTCATTTTATTGATGCCTTAGCAACTATAAAAAATGATATCAAAGGTGCAGTTTCAAGCTCTGATGCATCGACGCAAAGGTTAAAATCCTACGGTATTGATGTTTTTGATCTTAATGAGGTTTCTGAGTTAAGTATCTATGTGGATGGTGCGGATGAGATAAATCCGTATAACCATATGATCAAAGGTGGCGGTGCCGCCTTGACCCGTGAAAAAATAATATCAGCGGTAGCCGATAAGTTTATCTGTATTGTTGATAATACTAAAAATGTGGATATTCTAGGTGAGTTCCCGTTACCCGTTGAAGTGATTCCAATGGCGCGCAGTTATGTGGCACGTGAACTGGTGAAATTAGGTGGAGATCCAGTTTACCGTCAGGGTGTGGTAACGGATAACGGCAATGTGATCTTAGATGTCTACAATTTAAAAATTGCTGAGCCGCTCAAATTAGAAGCACAGATCAATGCGATTGTCGGCGTAGTCACAAATGGCCTATTTGCAAACCGCGGCGCGGATGTTGTTTTAGTCGGAACCCCTGATGGTGTAAAAACACTAAAATAAAAATATCTCGTTGAGTGTGCTGGAGATTCAGCCCGCATACTCAACGAAAACGTAAAACGTAATAACTAGGTTCAAATTTTCATATGTGAATTTGCTCACAAAAAGTTCACAACCGCTTCAGTTTTTGCTATTTTACCAACTTCAAAATCATTCTCCCCATTTTTTCATTTAAGTCGCTTTATTAAGTACTTATTTGACATATTGGAAACCTTAAAAAATTGCTTGTTCAGTTACCTTATTCATAAGGCACAAGGAAATAAAATGACTCAGTTTTCGCTTAATAAAGATAAAATCAAAATTCTTCTTCTTGAAGGGTTACATCAAAGTTCTGTTGATACCTTTACTCAGGCTGGTTACACCAATATTGAATACATTAAAACAGCCTTAAATGAGGATGAGTTAATTGAAAAAATTAAAGATGTCCATTTTATTGGCATCCGTTCGCGCACTAACATAACTGAAAAAGTATTGGCGGAAGCAGAAAAATTAGTGGCTGTGGGATGTTTTTGTATCGGTACCAACCAAGTTGATTTAGATGCCGCTCAAGCAAAGGGTATCGCGGTATTTAACGCGCCTTTCTCAAATACACGCAGTGTGGCTGAATTAGTATTGGGTCAGGCATTATTATTACTACGTGGTATTCCAGAGCGTAACGCAAAAGCACATCGCGGAGAGTGGGATAAATCAGCGGATCATTCTTATGAAGCGCGCGGTAAAAATTTAGGTATTATCGGTTACGGTCATATCGGCACTCAATTTGGTATTCTCGCTGAAAACTTAGGCTTCCGCGTATCATTCTATGATATTGAAAATAAATTGACTCTAGGTAATGCCGTGCAGGTCGCTACCATGCAAGAACTGCTTGCACAGTCAGATATCATCAGTCTGCATGTCCCTGAACTTGACTCCACCAAAAATATGATGGGCGCTAAAGAATTTGCACAAATGAAAGATGGTGCGATTTTTATGAACGCAGCCCGTGGAACTGTAGTTGATATCCCGGCTTTATGCGCAGCACTTGCAAGTAAAAAACTTTCTGGTGCGGCGATTGATGTATTCCCAACAGAGCCAGGATCTAATAAAGAAGAGTTTATCTCTCCACTACGTGAGTTTGATAACGTACTATTAACACCACACGTTGGCGGCAGTACTCAGGAAGCGCAGGAAAATATTGGCTATGAAGTTGCCGGCAAACTGGTTAAATACTCCGATAATGGTTCAACCTTATCGTCTAAAAACTTTCCTGAAGTCTCTTTACCGCTACACACCAATGCCAGCCGTTTACTGCATATCCATAAAAATATGCCGGGGATTTTAACCAAAATCAACTTAATCTTTGCTGAACACAACATCAACATTGCCGCACAATACCTGCAAACCAATGCAAATATTGGCTATGTGGTCATTGATGTAAACAGTGATGATGCGGAAGTTGCATTAGAGAAGTTAAAAGAGATCGACGGTACTATCAGAGCGCGTTTCTTAAAATAAACCCCGCCATCACCTGATGACGCTAATAAACCGAATAATCTTATTCGGTTTTTTTATGGCAGAAAAACGTCAACGCAAGCTTTGGTAGCCGATTTTTTTCATTAGACGGGCTCAGTAAAAGAGCTGCGGTGTATTGCGCCCCCTTGCATGCCCCTATATCATGGCAATCTACATAACATTTATCCACCCAATGGTAATGTTAGCGCACCCGAACCGGCTATCTCCTCAAGGGCAACTAATGAATAATACTTATCGCACTGATATAAAAGCTGTTAAACGTAATATTGATATGCATATTAAAACAATTCTTAGAAAATTCGGTGAGTAACATGTTAAGAACCTACCTGTTTCATCCCAGCTTAATACGCCGTTTATTTTTGGGATACGTGGTTATTATTGTCAGTTTAACGCTGATCGTCAGTGTGTTAGTGAGTCGGCAGATAACTGAAAATGCGTTACAGGATATTCGTGATTCGCTGTATATCCGCGCGCAATTTTTATCTGCATTATCCAAGACTGCATTACAAAATCCACTACAAGAGTCAGCAGCTATTCAGCAAAAGATTATGGCGTTAGGAGAGAGTACGCAAAGCAGACTTACTCTGATAAAAAATGATGGTACTGTGCTGGCAGACTCGCAGCAAGTACCAGACAAGATGGATAATCATTCGGATCGTCAGGAAATTATTGAGGCGCATCAACAGGACGTTGCAACTGCGACTCGATTTAGCGATACACTGGGGCAGCAGATGATCTATCTTGCGCTGACAGTCACTTCTGATCAAAAAGCACTCGGCTTTGTACGAGTGGCGCTGCCGCTAACCACTATTGATAAAAAGCTAACTCAATTACGCACAGCGGTATTACTAAGTGCACTTATTGCCGCACTTGTCGCTTTAATTTTGGGTTATTATTTTGTTAAACGTTTTTCGACTCCGTTAATCAAGCTCACAGAGGTCGCTGACGCCATCTCCAAAGGCGATTACCGTAAACGCATCATTACACGAAAAAAAGATGAGATGGGTTTATTGGCTGAAGCATTCAACCGAATGACAC
>JBATHQ010000694.1:0-2082 GCA_049667005.1 Psychromonas sp. | reverse complement strand
GTATATTGCATATCACTATGGGGCGCGGAATTTATTCCGCCTGGTTTGTCCTGAAAAATTTGTCGCTCCGCGCCCTGAAGGCAAGACAAAACCATGCATTAATAATGCGGGTTACAATCGGTGCGCTGGGCACACAATACGTTGTGTATTTCATGCACAGTAAGCAACTATGATCCCCTGTGATTCAAGCAAAATACAATCATTTCGCTGCAAATTTGTTACTGCCCGACCCAACTTAATTAAATAGATGCGTATTTAAATACGCTTGATTAAACCACCCCCATACGCCAAATGAATAATCCTTGAAGATATCGACCCCAAGCGCGGATTTTATCATGTACAAAACAAAGATTATCAGCAGGATCTGCATAATGGTCAGGAGTAATAATAATATCCGCTGTCTATTGCTCATTTTAAGGCCTTATCGCTCGAACAGTTTTTTATCGTGGATCAGATCGCGCGGTAGATTATTTTTAATGCGGTCATTTAAAGCTTTACCAATACCTATTACGTTACCGCGATAGCTGACAAAAATTTCGCCGCTTGCGCCCTGACAATCAACCCCGCGGATATCTTTGCCCTGATAAAAATCATTGGCTTGTTCAACATTGAGACTGATATTGTTGCTAAGACTCTTATCGGCAAAACATCGGGCAAATTCATGCATCGTTTTAAAGCCGGTTTTTCTGCCTTTGCCAAACTCTTCGGCGATCTTTATTCCTAATCGAGAGAAGCGAATTTTATCCATTAATGGTTCTATGCCGACAGGGAATAACCAGTACTCCTGATCGCGTTTATACAAAGCACCTTGCAGATTGGTAATGCCAAACTGCTGCTCAAAATAGGAGAGCAGGTTGTCTTGCTCTGGTGCAGTCGCTTTTTTAAAAGGTAGTTTAGCCGGGCGTTTGTTGCTGTTCGCTGTTGTGCAGCTCGCTGTTTTTTGTAATGCGGCAACAAAGAAACCTTCGCTATCGTAGACTTGCGGCCAGATATGCAAAAAACCATCTGCGGTCTGGGTTTTCTCGGCATCCGGGAAGAGTGTTTTCAGGTTCAAAAATGTTACTTTGTCGGGATGCTCAGCCTGCAGGCTATGCAGGATATCCTGGTTTTCTTCATGGCTTAATGTGCAGGTGGAATAAACTAAAAATCCACCGGGTTTTAACGCGTTGAAGGCGCTGTTAATAAGGTCATTCTGCATTGCCGCAATCTCATCGATAGCGCTCTGCGACCAGTTTTTCATGGCGTATCTGTCTTTGCGGATGGTGCCTTCGCCAGAGCAGGGGGCATCCAATAGAATGGCATCAAAGGTTTCCGGTAACCAGTCACCAAAGACGCGCGCATCAAAATGGGTTAATGCGACGTTTTTTATGCCGCAGCGTTGAATATTCGCATGCAGCATTTTAATTCTGCTGGAGGAATATTCATTGCCGATAATCAGGCCGCTATTGCCCATTTTTGCTGCTATTTGCGTGGTTTTTGAACCCGGCGCGGCGGCAGCATCCAGTACGATTGATTGCTCATTAGGTTTAAAAAAATGAAACAGGGCAGCCACCGGCAGCATTGAACTGGCTTCCTGAATATAACATAAACCACCAAGATGCTCAGCACTATTGCCAAGTGACATGGCGTCTTCTTCTGTTTCAATCCAAAAACCTTCTTCACACCAGGGGATTGTTGTTAGTCCCCAGCCTTGCTCTTGAGCTCGTTTTTGAAACTCTGTTACGGATATTTTTAATGTATTGACCCTGACGGCACGGCGCAGCGGGCGATGGCAACTCTCTATAAAATCTTCAATATTGAGCTGTTCGGGCAAAATGCCGCTCATCTTATCGATAAATGCCTGTGGCAGCAGGGTGTTGTTGTACATTGTAATTCCTATAAATGTGCGCTGATTAAACGCACAGTATACCTGATTATTTCTATTCATCAGCTATGTTACATAAATATCACACCGCCATGCATGTGTATCGCATGTACAGTAAATAACTATGATCCTCGAGTTGTCCTGACAAGAATCTCAAACGACAACTCAATCTTTTGGGGCGCGGAATTCATTCCGCCTGTTTTATTAATATATATTGG
>JBATHQ010000693.1:0-8474 GCA_049667005.1 Psychromonas sp. | reverse complement strand
TCAAGAATATTCTGCCCGGCAGATTAAGCAGGCTGTTGTCGGGACTGGCGCTGCAACGAAAGAGCAAGTTCAGCATATGGTTATGCAGATTTTAAATCTGTCCGGTAAACCACAAGCGGATGCCGCTGATGGATTAGCGGTTGCTATTTGCCATGCGCACACAGCGCAGTCGCTGGTTGCAATGTCCGGGCAAGTTGCAAAAACAGTACGCGGCAGATTTCGCTAATTTATTTTAATTCTTTATTTTCCAGATAAAAATCACCTTATCTACTCTATTTCTTCTTCTATGAGGTTTCTATGAAAGAGTTTTCTCAGGCGCAACTTGGCATTGTCTATGCCCTTAGTGCCTATTTAATGTGGGGTATTGCTCCCATCTATTTTAAGTATCTTGAGTTTATTCCGGTTTATGAGGTCCTGGCGCATCGAGTTATCTGGTCTCTTGTATTCACCGGGATTGTCATTACATTGATGGGAGGTTGGACGAAGGCCATTGCTGTTTTGAAAGTACCGAAAAATTTATTCTTTTTAATTTGTACGAGCATATTGATCACCTTTAACTGGACCGTTTTTATTTGGGCAATAAATAATGGGCGGATGTTAGAAGCGAGCTTAGGTTATTTTATTAATCCATTAATTAACGTGCTGCTGGGATTTCTTTTCTTAAATGAATCTTTTAGCCGCTTGAAATGGGTCGCTATAATATTTGCGCTGATCGGAGTGCTTATTCAGGTTGTGCAATTAGGCACGTTACCCTGGGTTTCTTTAGTGTTACCCATCAGCTTCGGACTTTATGCTTTATTGCGTAAAAAAATTCAAATTGAAGCATTAACCGGACTTTTTTTCGAAACATTATTAGCTTTGCCTGTGGCGGTATATTACCTGTTTTTTGTTGCGGACGTTAATATGGCTAATAACAGTTGGTCCTTAAACACCTGGTTAATGTTTGCCGGTATTGTTACTGCAATGCCACTTATTTGTTTCGGCCAGGCGGCATTACGTTTAAAGCTGTCAACCTTGGGTTTTTTTCAATATCTTGCTCCTTCAATAGTTTTTGCTATGGCGGTGCTGTTTTACGGAGAGGTCTTAACCCCTCCGAAAATGATTACATTTGTCTTTATCTGGATCGGTATCTTTTTGTTTGTTTTTGAAAATAAAATTAAAAAATGGTTATTTTTTAATTTCAGTAAAAAAGGGTCTATTGTAAAATAATACTGGATATTTATTCAGTTGTTTTTTATGCTTAAGGGATTGGATTATTTGCTAGGATGTTAAGATGATCGGTAGATTACGTGGTGTGTTATTAGAAAAGCAACCTCCTGAAGTATTAATTGAAGTTTCAGGTCTGGGATATGAAGTGCAATTACCGATGAGTTCTTTTTATGCTTTACCCGAGACGGGGCAGGAAGCGATTATTTATACGCATTTTGTGGTGCGTGAAGATGCTCAACTGTTATATGGTTTTGCAGATAAACATGAACGGGCAATGTTTCGTGAATTAATCAAAGTGAATGGTGTCGGTCCAAAGCTTGCGCTGGCTATCTTGTCGGGCATGTCAGCAAATCAATTTGTGCAGTGTATTCATAATGATGCAGTGAACACTTTAGTTAAGTTGCCCGGTGTTGGTAAAAAAACAGCTGAACGCCTGGTTGTTGAAATGAAAGATCGTTTAAAAAATTGGACGGGTGCTGATTTATTAACACCAGAATCAGATAGAATGGCCTTTGACAATGACTTCAAAAACAATAACGCTAATGGTGATGCTAAAGATGAAGCGACCAGTGCTTTGATCGCCTTAGGTTATAAACCTGCGGTAGCTGAAAAAGTCATCAGACAAATTTATCAGGAAGGCATGGACTGCGAAGCTTTGATCCGCAGTTCATTAAAAAGCATGTTGTAATAGTTAACATTAAAACGGATCCGGTATAAAAATGATAGATGAAGATCGCCTTATTTCAGGAACGCAAAAAATAGATGAAACGTTTATTGATCGTGCTATGCGTCCAAAATTACTGGCCGATTATGAAGGTCAACCGCAAGTTAATAAGCAGATGGAAATTTTCATTGAAGCCGCACGGCAACGCAATGAAGCGCTAGACCATCTGCTCATTTTTGGCCCTCCCGGATTGGGTAAAACAACGTTATCGCATATCGTTGCCAACGAACTTTCAGTGAATATTAAAACCACATCGGGGCCCATTCTTGAGAAGGCCGGCGATCTGGCGGCTTTATTGACTAATCTTGAAGAAAATGATGTTCTATTTATCGACGAAATACATAGATTAAGTCCAATTGTCGAAGAAATTTTATATCCTGCAATGGAAGATTATCAGCTTGATATTATGATTGGTGAGGGCCCCGCAGCACGCTCTATCAAACTTGATTTACCGGCATTTACCTTAATAGGCGCAACAACCCGGGCGGGTTCGTTGACTTCTCCGCTGCGAGATCGTTTTGGTATTGTACAGCGTCTTGAATATTACGATCTGAAATCGCTCACCAAGATAGTACTGCGCAGTGTCAAACATTTTGGGCTTAATATGAGTGAAGCGGGGGCGATAGAAGTTGCGCGGCGCTCACGTGGAACACCACGGATCGCAAATCGCTTATTGCGTCGGGTACGGGATTATGCACAGGTGAAAAAAGCTGATGTGATTGATGAAGTGGTCGCTAAGCAAGCCCTGGATATGTTAGAAGTTGATAATGAAGGTTTTGATTACATGGACCGAAAGTTGTTGATGGCAATTTTAGACACCTTTATGGGCGGTCCCGTCGGGTTAGATAATTTAGCGGCAGCCATCGGTGAAGAGAAAGAAACTATTGAGGATGTTTTAGAGCCATATCTGATTCAACAAGGTTTTTTACAGCGCACTCCGCGTGGTCGAATTGCGACCAGCAGAGCTTATTTACACTTCGGGTTTGATAAACCGGTTTAGGGCCTGTTTATCTTTCGAGATTGTTTTTGCAGCAGTTTGTAGGTTCTTTATACAAGGCAGAGGCTGTGCGGTGTAGTTATTCTACATAAGCAGCCGATAAGGTATACCCAAGCCACTTGAATATACAGGAATCAGCAAGTTGAGAGGTGGCTCCTGTCTAATAAGTCGAGGGGCAAGGCTTGAAGTAGAAGGTTTAGTCATTCTAAATCAATGCTTCATAACGACGAAGATGGTTATCTCTCAGCTTGCCCTACGGGAGACTCGCTCGAAAACCAGCTCTGTGTTACAACACTTGAAAAGGGCATACCATTCTCTTCCTGTTGTGCCTTGATCTGGCATCCGAGTGAGCCTCTGAATCTGCATATTCAAGTGGTTTGGGTATTATATAGAAAGGGCCAACAAGCGCTGCCCGAAGGGTTCGGCTAAAAGCGTTTTACTCTTTGTTGTACGGTATAGTTGCGAGGAATTTACTTAGAATGACTAAGCTACCACCTCGCGTCGCGATTAAAACGCTTTTATCTCGAACAAAAATTAACCACGAAAGATAAACAGGCCCTAGTAACAGGATTAAAAACAATGCATCGGCGCTTAATCAAGCGTCTTTATCCCTTTAAATATTTCCTGCCCGCAAAGCGTTAGCTCACTTTTTTTTGTTATGTTACTCCACTTAAAAAGAGCGGGGGATTTCGGTCATGACTTATTTGCTGATTAAGTTGTTGATTTACGAATAATAGAAACGCACTATTCACAACTACAATCGACTAGCATGGTTTAAATGAAAGCTTGATCTGCATCAATTTACTGAGTATAAAGAATACATTTTAATGTATAACACATTGATGTTAAAGGATTGTTAATTTATTGGGTGACAATGGCTGAAATTCTCCGTTTATTTAACATGATGTTAACAAGCGGCGTGTTTTATTATTCGCAGGTGAAAAAAGAGTAAAAAATATTTTCTGTAATGAAAGCATTTTTTCAGTTCCATTAATTTGTTAAATAACGCTGATTTTGATTATTAAAGTGATGATTATTTTTACGTTCAAACACTTCTACTTGTCAAATCCTGTTACTTTTAGCGAAGTCCACCTATTTAGGAAATAAGTTATCGACATCACATTGTATAAGCTCGGTTCATGTTAAAAATTAATCTATAAATATCGAAAATTAAATAAAGGAGAAGTTAATGAATGAGATAGTTGAACTGTCACGCTTTCAGTTTGCGATGACTGCCATGTATCATTTTATATTTGTCCCATTAACACTGGGGTTAGTCTGGATCCTGGCGATAATGGAATCACTGTATGTGATGACAAATAAGCAAGTTTATAAGGATATGACTAAGTTTTGGGGGAAGTTATTCGGGATTAACTTTGCTATCGGTGTTACGACTGGTCTGACAATGGAGTTCCAGTTTGGTACTAACTGGGCTTATTATTCGCACTATGTGGGAGATATTTTTGGTGCGCCTCTGGCCATTGAAGGTTTGATGGCATTCTTTTTAGAATCAACCTTTGTTGGGTTGTTTTTCTTCGGTTGGGACCGTCTCAGTAAAGTTCAGCATTTAGCGTCTACTTGGTTGGTGGCAATTGGTTCTAATTTGTCGGCTTTATGGATCTTGATTGCTAATGGTTGGATGCAAAATCCAGTCGGTGCTGATTTTAACTACGAAACGATGCGCATGGAGATGACCAGTTTTACTGACTTAATCTTTAATCCCGTTGCACAGGTTAAATTCGTGCATACAGTTTCATCGGGTTACGTCGCTGCTTCCATGTTTGTATTGGCTATCAGCTCATACTATTTGCTAAAAGGGCGTGATATTGGATTTGCTAAACGCTCTTTTGCGATTGCTGCGGCTTTTGGTACAGCGTCTATTATGTCGACTATTATTTTAGGTGATGAAAGTGGCTACGAACTTGGTGACGTACAAAAAGTAAAATTAGCTGCGATTGAAGCAGAATGGGAAACTCATCCGGCTCCAGCTGCTTTTAATCTGGTTGGTATACCTAATCAGGAAGAGCAACGTACCGACTATGCAATAAAAATCCCCTATGCGTTAGGTATTATTGCAACGCGTTCGATTGATGAGCAAGTTACTGGCTTAAAAGACCTGATGGTTCAGCATGAGGTACGTATTCGCAACGGTATGATTGCTTATGGCTTATTAGAAAAGCTGCGTGGCGGAGATAAATCAGAAGCGAATATAGCCGCATTTGATGATGTTAAAAAAGATTTGGGATACGGTTTATTACTAAAACCTTATGCGCCGGATATTGTTGATGCAACTGATCAGCATATTCAAATGGCTGTCGATGACAGTATTCCTCAGGTTGCACCAATGTTCTGGTCATTCCGGATCATGGTTGGCTGTGGCGTAGCGATGTTATTTATCTTTCTATTTGCATTTTATCAATCTGCACGTCAGAGAATCGGTCAGAACAAGCTATTCCTTAAGGTTGTATTGTATAGTCTGCCATTGCCTTGGATTGCCATTGAGCTTGGCTGGTTTATTGCGGAATATGGCCGTCAACCTTGGGCGATTGGTGAGATATTACCTACGTACATGGGAACGTCGTCACTTACTACTGGACAGCTATTATTCAGCATTATTTCAATTGCAGCTTTTTATACGGTGTTATTGATAATTGAGATGTTCTTAATGTTCCGTTTTGCTCGTAAAGGACCAAGTAGTTTAAAAACCGGTAAATATCATTTTGAACAACTGGAAACGAAACAGGGTTAGGAGTTTATTATGTTTGATTATGAAACGTTAAAAATAGTATGGTGGTTGTTAATCAGTGTCTTACTGATTGCTTTTGTTATCACCGATGGTTTTGATATGGGCGTTGGTGCCTTGGTGCCAGTCATTGGTAAAAGCGATGATGAACGACGCATGATGATCAACACCATCGCACCGCATTGGGAAGGTAACCAAGTATGGTTGGTTACAGGTGCAGCAGCGATTTTTGCTGCTTGGCCTGCTGTCTATGCGACTGCCTTTTCTGGCTTTTATGTTGCGATGATGCTGACTTTGATGGCGCTTTTTTTCCGTCCGGTTGGCTTCGATTATCGCAGTAAGATTGACGATCCTCGCTGGAGAAATAGTTGGGATTGGGGTATTTTCATTGGTAGTGCGGTTCCTCCGATTGTTTTTGGTGTCGCCTTTGGTAATATCTTACAAGGTGTGCCTTTTGTCCTTGATGATCTGCTACGTTCAAGCTATCAAGGTGGATTCTTTGGTCTGTTAAATCCATTCGCCTTATTGGTTGGTGTGTTTAGTTTGGTTCTGTTTCTTCTGCAGGGTGCAAGCTGGCTACAGATGAAAACAGAGGGTGAACTTTATGATCGTGCCCGTATGGTTTCGCTTATTTGTGCGCCAATTGCGATTGTTTTATTTGCACTTGCAGGTATTTGGCTTGCTTATGGGATTGATGGTTATGTGATCACTTCTATTGGTGATTTAAACGGTCCTTCTAATCCGTTATTAAAAACAGCTGCAATACAACCTGGAGCATGGCTTAATAATTACAGTGAATATCCACTGACCATGCTTGCTCCCGCACTGGGATTCTTATTCCCGGTGTTGATCTGGATCTCAAGTCGTTTTGATAAAGGCGGTTTTGCCTTTTTATTCAGCAGTCTGATGCAGGTAGCAGTATTAATGACTTTTGCTGTTAGCACATTCCCATTTATCTTACCGTCAAGCATTGATCCAAATATGAGCTTCACGGTTTGGGATGCTGTTTCAAGTGAAAAAACACTCAATATAATGACCATTGTGGTTGCTATTTTCTTACCTATTATTTTGCTTTATACCTCGTTTTCTTATATCAAAATGTTTGGTCGCATAGGTAAAGAGTTTATGGCTAAGTATAAACACTCAGCTTATTAATAATTTTAGGAGAGTTCTATGTGGTATTTTGCGTGGATTTTAGGTGTGCTACTCGCGTGTTCATTTGGCATTATTAATGGATTATGGTTAGAGCATGAAGAAAATGAAAAATCTGATCGAGATAATTAAGGGCAGCCGTCTTTAACATTATTTTCGATAGCCTGAAACGCCCGTTTCAGGCTCTCTTAGCGCGAGTATTTTGTTTATGCTCGCGCTATATTTCTTATATAGCCTAACCATTTAGCCTCTAACTCAGCCCAGCCGTCCCATAGTGTTATTAATGCTCAGGTTAAGTGCAACCGTTCAACCATGGCCTAGATTTTATCCCGCTAGTGGTTATGAAAAATAATTTTTCAGGAGATTTTTCCTGGCCAATACTATTAGGTTTTTCCCTCGTTGGATGCGTGTGTTCGAACCGCTTGACAGGCAATGTAGGAGGGGCTGAAAATGCGCCTTTATTGTGATTGACTAAGTTAGAAAATCAGACATAATTCGACAAAAGCTGGTATTTATAGTAATTTAATTGAAAATATTTCTGATGGGCAAATAGAGTGTTTATTTCAACCTTAGCAATTCGAATTTATTATGAAGATACCGATGCTGGTGGTGTCGTTTACTATGCAAACTATTTAAAATTTTTTGAACGTGGACGCACTGAGTTTTTACGTGAGTTTAATATCGAACAGGATATTTTACTTGAAAATAATATTGCATTTGTGGTGCGTAAAGTGAACATTGATTATATCAAATCAGCTCGTTTTAATGAGTTGATTAGTGTCAAAACAACAATAACTAATCGGCGAAAAGCCAGTTTGTCTTTTAAGCAGGAAATTTTTCATGAAAATGGAGAACTTCTGTGTCAAGCTGACACCCTAATCGCCTGTGTTAATCTACAGAAAATGAAACCCACAGCTATTCCGGCTGAAATTATTGAGGTAATCTCCAGTGCACGCTGATATGTCTTTTTTTGGTTTGTTTTTACAAGCGAGTTGGCTTGTAAAATTGATAATGCTGCTTCTCTTGTCAATGTCTATCTATTCTTGGACATTGATCTTCTCTCGTACTAAAAAGTTGTCAATGTCCGAAAAGGCGCTAACACATTTTGAAGAGCGTTTCTGGTCCGGTCAAGATTTAAGTCGTTTATATAAAGAATCATCTGCTCGGAGTGAACATATTACCGGTGGTGAAAAAATATTTCATAGTGGTTTTAAAGAGTTCTCTCGCCTGCATCGTATGCCCGGGCGGAATGTTGATGGTGTGACCGAAGGCGCTCACCGACTCATGCGTGTTACTTTATCAAGAGAAATTGATGAGTTAGAAACAGGACTTCCAGTATTAGCAACAATTGGCTCAATCAGTCCCTATATCGGTTTGTTTGGAACGGTTTGGGGGATTATGAACTCCTTTATTGCGATCGGACAAGTGCAACAAGCTACTTTATCGATGGTGGCTCCGGGTATTGCTGAAGCGTTAATCGCAACTGCGATGGGTCTGTTCGCAGCGATTCCGGCGGTAATGGCGTATAACCGCTATTCTACGCAAGTGGGTAAATTAGAAACCGCGTATATCAATTTGATGGAAGAGTTTACTTCTATTTTACATCGCCAATCAATGACTGAAAGTGATTAGAGAAGATTATGCAATAT